>DATFLS010000119.1:0-3426 GCA_035267465.1 bacterium | reverse complement strand
CTGGCCATCGCCAGCCAGAAGAACCCCGGCGGCCGGCTCACCCGGCCGGAAGATGTGGCCAAAGCCATCGCCACCCTCAGTGTGGAGGAAAACGTCTGGATGACCGGGAACGTGATCGGCGTGGACGGCGGCGAAGATATCGCAGGCTGACATCCGGAAGAAACTCACAAGCAAATAATTCAGCAAACATAGTAGTGATGCAATCCGAAGACATTCAATTACGGCAGGAAGTCTACCGTCAGGATGTGGAGCGGATGGCAGAGTGGATGGGAGACGACGAAGTTACCGCCTATCTCAACGAAGAACAGGATGTCCAGGATACTCTAAAACGCACCATCCGGTCAGCGGCCCTGCCTATCTTTTCTGCGCAGTTCAATCGGAACGGCAGCTTCTTTATGATTGTGCTCACCGGCCACGGGCCTATCGGATTCCTGCGTCTGATTCCAAAGCCAGAAGGCGCCGAAATCGTGGTAGTGATCGGGGAACGCTCCCAGTGGGGGAAAGGCTACGGTCTAAAAGCTATCAAGAAGGGGATCCGGAGAGTCTTTTTCGACTGGCGGGAAGACAAAGTCATCGCTAAGATCCACAAAGAAAACACCCGCTCCCTCCGGGTCTTCCGTAAGGCCGGCTTCACCCCCGACGAACACCTCACCACCGAAGTCAAATACTCCCTCGATCTCGAGGACTACCTCTGACCCACTCTGTATAAATATTCCAAAACAATTAAACACCGAAATACACCGATTAAAAGAAGTAAAAGATCCATGCAAAGCCTGCGAAGGAAAAACAAAAAATGAAACCACGAATTACACGGATTTACACGAATTAAAGCAAAAAAATTACCGTCCCCCCCCCCAAAGAAAAAAATAGGCCACAGATATTCACAGATTAAAAACGCAGATTAGAAGGCAGAAGGCAAACGGCAGAAGCACCTGTCGGGAAACATTGAAAATGACAGGTTAATATGGTCAATTCTATACTGTAGGAGAATTGACATACGTGCAGGTTAATTCACCCTTGGCTTTTGTGCGGTATGTGCCTTTTGTGGCATGGGGGCGATGTAGCGCGAGATGGCATCTCGCGGGGGCGGGGCCATATGAAAAGGGGTATAAGGTATAGGGTATAAGGTGTATAAACTGAGCGTAGAGCGCATGGCGTAAATAGTTGGCAGTTGGCAAAAGGAACGGTGCAAACAGTTGGCAAGAAAACCACAGAGCAAACTGTATCCACCGGGGAGAAGGGTGCCGTTGTCTTTTTTTGCCCACTGCTCCCTGCCCACTGGCAACTCTTTCCTCTTTTCCCTTTCTTAACTTCCCGGCTTGACTCTCTTTTATCGCAGGAATATATTGCTTCAGAATTTTTTCCGTAGTATTTGCAGATCCTGTCGATAGGATGAATTGCGCCACAAGGAATACGTGAATTAATGCCAGAGTCAAAAAAATATTACGAAAACCGATCCCTTTTTTCCGATTATTATCTGGAAAACCGGATGGCCGACCATCCCCGGTGGGAAGAGGATCTCTCCGATATTTTTCAGGAGATGCAAGCCATCTATCAAGAACATCGTGACCACCTGGATGGTCTGAACGAAGCTCAGACGGAAGAAGAATTTATCCGTCCTGTCTTGAATATCCTGGGATTCACCTGGGATGTCCAAACAGATGTGGAACGTCAGGGACGGCACAATTATCCGGATTACTCCCTGTTTCAGGATGAAGCGGCAAAGAAGGAAGCCCTCCGGCACAGGGATGATCCGGGCATGTATTATAGCCATGCCATCGCACTGGCGGATGCCAAGTACTGGGGACGTCCGCTGGATCAGAAACTCAGTGATCCCAGGGAAGAATACACCAACCGGAACCCCAGTTTCCAGATCATTCATTACCTCGTTGCCACCGGACTGGAATGGGGGATCGTGACCAACGGGGCCGTGTGGCGGTTGTATTCTACCAAAGCCCGTTCCCGGGTGGATACCTATTACGAGATGAACCTGCAGAAGATGCTGGAAAACGCTGGCGCTGACAGCCCTTCCCGGGCTGTGAGCGCTGAAAACCTCCGTGCGTTCAAATACTTCTACCATTTCTTCCGGGCAGCGGCCTTTATCCGCGATCCGGAGACGAAGAAATCCTTTCTGGAGCAGGTGTTCGACGGTTCGGTGAATTATGGCAGCCAGCTGCAAACCCGGCTGAAGAACCTCATTTTCGACCAGATTTTTGTCCACCTGGCAGAAGGATTCATCCAGCATCAGCGGCAGAATGATCATCCGGAAATCGAATCTCAGGAGAATCTGGACGCAATTTATGAAGGAACGCTCCGGTTATTGTACCGGCTCCTGTTCATCCTGTATGCCGAAGCCCGGGATCTCCTGCCGGTAAAAGATGAACATGGGTATCGGAATTACAGTCTGTTGTCATTAAAGCAGCGGGCGGCAAAGGCCGTTGATCGGGGCGACACTCTGGTCAGTATCGGTCACGATTATTGGAACGACCTGCGGGACCTGTTCCGGTTTATCGATCAGGGGGAACCGGACTTGAATATTCCCCGCTACAACGGCGGTTTGTTCCGGAGTGATCATCCCAAAAATGATTTTTTCGAACAGAATATGGTTCCTGATAAATACCTGGTGCCTGCCCTGGACCTGCTCACCAGAGATGTGGAGCCGGACACCGGACAGAAGCGATTCATCGATTACAAAACCCTGGACGTGGAGCAGCTGGGATCCATCTACGAAGGCCTGCTGGAATTCCACCTCCGGATTGCGGAGAAAGAACTGGCGGTCGTGAAAGAGAAGGGCGCGGAAGCTTACAAATCGCTCAGTGAAGTAAAGAATCCCATCAGAACCGTGCAGCCCGGTGAACCCTACCTGGAAAACGACAAGGGCCAGCGCAAGGCTACCGGATCATATTATACACCGGATTATATCGTGCAATACATTGTGGAAAACACCGTGGGATCGGTATTAAAAGAACGGGCGGATCAATTCGGGAAATTGATGGATGAAATTCAGGAGCGGCAGCGCGGCCGTCGAAAGCAGTCGGTCAGACAATTGGAGCGCCAGGCATCGGAGTCCTTGCTGGGCATTAAAATCTGTGACCCCGCCATGGGCAGCGGACACTTTCTGGTCCGGGCCACCGACTACCTCACCGAACAGATCATCCTGGAACTCAATAAGTATCCCGACAACCCTGTTATCCATCGGATTGAAACCATCCGGAATGATGTGGTGGAAACCTTGGAAGAACAGGGCATCGCCATCGATCGGGACGCCCTCAAAGACACCAACCTTCTCAAGCGGATGGTGATGAAGCAGTGCATTTACGGGGTGGATCTCAACCCCATGGCCGTGGAACTCGCCAAGCTCAGCCTCTGGCTGGACTCGTTTACCATCGGGGCGCCGTTAAGCTTTCTGGATCATCATTTAAAGGT
>DATFLS010000118.1:0-4337 GCA_035267465.1 bacterium | reverse complement strand
GGACGCCGAGACCGACCCGGCCTGGAACAGTGATTTCCGCAGTCTGAAGTCCCAACGCTGATAAGGGCGCCACCGGACGTTGTCTTCCACCAGGGGATAATTGTTCGGATTCCAGGTGAAGGCTTCTCCCCGCTGCCAGGTATACAGGAGACTCATGTTCAATCCGCCGACCGGCCGGAATCCGCCGAAATTCGGTCCCATCTGGTCCGGGGTGTAAAAATCCAGGCTCATTTTAAACAGCGGCCGGACATCGGGATTGGAGACTTCCGCACTCACTTCGTCCGGCTGTCGTGTCGGGTCTTCGAAGAAGTCGTCAAACCCGAATTCACCGTTACTGCTGACCCGGTAATCCAGGCTGGCCCAGCCGCTGAAGTACGGAATTGATCCGCGCCGCAGCTCCAGCTGGCTCTCGAATCCACGCACGTCGCTGAATTCCATGTTGATTGGGATGTCATAGTTCCCACCTGCCAGGAAGTGATATTCCGCCTCGTCGATCCGGTTATTGATATCCCGATAATACCCGGTGATGTTCAGACTCATCCGGTTGAACAGGTTATGTTCGTAGCCGATTTCGTATGCGATGGTCCGGGGCGGTTGAACAGCGGGATTTCCGAACTCATCTATCCGGTATCCGGCACTGACATCTTTCACGGCCCGGTATTGCGTGTACATATCTGGCCACTGGTAGAAATGCCCGTAGTTGAAGAAGATCTTGGCCACCGTGGAAATGGGATGGCTGATCCCGAGCCGCGGACTGACTTTAAAATGACTGATCCGTTTGGTCTCCATCTGATCATAGATCTGCTCGGTATTGCCGGGCAGCAGCCACTGTGAATAGGGGCCGCTGGTCTCATCATCCACAGGCTCTTCCAATACCACCGGATATTCAGCCGTATACATCCAATCCGCCCGGACGCCGATATTGGCGATCATGGACCCGTATTCCAGTTTATCCTGGATATACAATGCCCCATCCAGGGGAGCCACGTCATCAATATTTTCCAGGTCGCCGGCGTTCACCGACGGGTCGACCTGGGCATAATACTGATGCAGAAACGACCGGCGGATTTCGAAACCGGCCTTGACTTCATTGGACGGATTGACCTGGCTGGTGATATCTCCCGACATCTCCCATAATCTGGTATAGGTATCATTGATCGGCAGCACACAGGACTCCATGCGGTATTCCCCGGTGATATCCCGCCAATTCACCGGTCCGAATCCTGCCGGCGCTTCGTCGTACCACTGCCCGCCGATGGAAATCATCGCCCAGTCGCGCCAGTTTTCCCATCCCAGTTCACCGGCATCCGCCAGCGCATCAGCATCAGCCGTTGTTCCAATCCGCCCTTCATCAACTGCAGTCTGACTGGAACTGTACATGGTGCCCCACGCAGTCTCCAGGGGTGCCGTGTTTCGATGGTCGCGCGGATGCTCATACTCTGTCCGGCGATGATTCACCTGCAGGTTATAGAAGGTATTGGACGACAGGGTATGGGTCATTCTCAGGCTGAAGTTATCTCTGGTTTGCCTGAGGGGGGTGCCGCAGTTGGGATACCAGTATTTGTTTTCCGCATTGGTCTGGGAGTAAGGATTCCGCGAAATCAGACCAAACATCCCCGGCGTACCTCCATACCCACCTACCTGCATGCTGTTAAAGTACGAAAACTGTACTTTGATATTACTGGTCAGGTTGCTGGTCAGCTTGCCGCGGAATTGTCGATCTTCGTACGCCCGCTGGTCGGCAAAGGCGTTCCAGTATTCCACCTGTTCCTGCCGGTAGGATCCGAAGAATTTAATAAACGGCAGAAATGGCACTGGACCACCGAGGGTGGCGTTTCCTGTAAAATCTGGGAGCACCCCCTGGGTATGAAACGGCTCGGGTTCGCCGTCCTGGCCCCACTCAATGTCCGCCAGGCCTTCATCCTTCAGCCGTTTTAACTCGTCGATGGCATCCAGAGACCGGTGCCGCCACAGATACCGGGCATACAGTTCCATGGGCTTATCGTAGTGGGGATGGCTGGGATCCAGGGCTGCCGCCTCATCATTCCAGCCATCGAAAAAATCGTTCCCGGTAAAGGCGCCGGCGTCCTCATCAACAAAGGGAATCACTAGTGGCGAGTCGAAATTATACATATGCGGTCCGAACTGGCGCAACGCCGGCGGACTGTATTTCATATCCACTGATCCGGAATACCGATCGCCCCCTTCTTTGGTCACCACCGTGATCAACCCGGATTGGATATTCCCGTATTCGGCATTGAAGCCACCGGTCTGAACTTTGACCTCCTGCACCGCATCCAGATTCACCTTCATATGCGGCCGGTTGGACAGGGGATCCCGCTGAGCCACCCCGTCGACGATAAAGTTCATGGTCTCCCAGCTGTCTCCCCGGATTTGCGGTTGATCGTCGTAAGTCCCGATAGCGGTAAATCCCACCTGGGCGGCCAGGACGTCTTCCATGGCTTTGTAAGGCGACGAAGTCAATTCGACCGGGTCAATATTCCGCTCGGACCCGGAGACATCCGCCTGCACAATGGGCCGGCTTGCCTCCACCACAACCTCTTGACCCGCAATCGCCTGCACCTGCATCTGGAAATCCTCCCGGGTGGTCAGCCCGATGTTGACGTCCACACCGGTTTTGGTGACCGTGGCATAGCCAATGATAGATGCGGACACGTCATACGATCCCGGGGGTACATTCAAAATAGTATACTGTCCACTGGAGCCGGTTGCCGCGCCTAAATCGGTGCCCTCAACAATCACATTCACCCCCGGCAACGGTTCCTCGTTCTCGGCATCCACTACCTGACCAGCGATTTTCCCGGCCGATTGTGCCATGACCCCACTTACACCAACAAACAATGATATAAGAAAAATAAGCAGACTGTTTCTCATATCGAGCCTCCTCAATTTGAATTAACGTCAAATACCTGAATGGTTACAATGATCATGAACCTCATCACCATTCATCTATTAACAAGGTTTGCATATCTCCTCCTCCTTTTTTCCTGTCTCTTCAGGACCTCTATCTATGAATTGCTAACCAATGCGTCGGCAAGAGACCATACCATGCAGGTCTGCTTCTCAATTCCCTATACAAGAAACATCCCGGTATGCACTTGTGATTTGTTAGAGTCTACGCAGTGGCCGGGGAACACAGGAATGTACAATGCGATAAACAGGGGTTCCCGACCCGATCGTCCTTTCGTCTGCTAGTTTCTTACTCTTGATGTATCAGAATTGAAATCAGTATAATATAAAACCGTGTACGGGTCAAGGAAATTTTTCAGGAGGCTGCCGGGAGATTACGGTAACTGACAAAATCCAGTCACCAGCATCTTGTTGAGCAGCATGAAGATAGGGGTGGTGACAAAGACGCTGGATTATTCTGTAACAACACTCAACAATCTGCTATGCTTCCATTCGCAGGGAACGGAAGTATGACTACATATCAGTGCAGGTGCTCCGGGTATTTTTAACATGCTAAAACGGCTGTCACGTTACATGACGCGTCGAATTTTTACTAGTGAACATCTCTGAAGGTCTGGATTTCACACCCTCCCGATAGATGCACAGGAATGTGAAGCATTATATCCCATCATGTCCCCCTGCCCTGTTAGAATCCGGCCAGGATTGTAGATCCTTTGACGGTGGCAAACCTCGTGAGAAAATCGGACCAGTTACACACCACTATTTGATCGATGCGTGTTCCAGCCTCCCTGTTCCTGATCCGGAGTGAATGGGTGCCTTTTTGCAGCTTGTAAAGCGCCGGCGTAACTAAATCTTCATCGCGGCCGCTTACCGGGTACCAGAACCAGGAATCCCTGTCATCTTGTTCCGGGAGGTGCCAGATCACCTCTTCACCACCATTTAGAGAGATATAAAACGAGTTCTCTTCATCAGACGGAGCCTGTACCCGGCCCAGTATCACATAATCGTCAGTCGCAGGTATGGCGAAATCAATATCGGCATACCCCAGCTCCCTCTCCCTGTTTGCAGAAACTCCAACCGAGGCAAGACTCCCGGAAATATCGCTCCGCCTGATTTCCATGGGAGCGGTAATTCGTCCCTGCTCCGGCTGTAGTTCGGTGCGCACTGGTTTTGATTCCCCGTTGAACTGTCCATATCCTCTGGGATAGTAATGAGGATCATCGGTGATCAGTAACCTGTCCAGCCAGGTGTCATCTTCCCGGTATGCTACTTCCAGGTGATGGTCACCTTTCTGCAGATTGAAGTCGACCGGAACGCGCAGTTCGCTCTCATCGAAGACCTCGATCCAAACCCATCTGTCATACGGACGCAATCCATTCCACCGGATCCAGTTGCCGCCGTCCAGA
>DATFLS010000117.1:0-2726 GCA_035267465.1 bacterium | reverse complement strand
GACCAGAAAGTAGTGGAATTGCAGCAGCAGGGCAAGCGGGTGGCCATGGTGGGGGACGGAGTGAATGATGCCCCGGCCTTGACTCGGGCCGATGTGGGAATTGCCATTGGTAGCGGAACCGACGTCGCTATCGAATCGGCGGGGATTATTCTGGTGAAAAGCAATCCTCTGGACATTGTGAAGATCATGCAGCTCAGCCGGGCCAATTACCGGAAAATGATCCAGAATCTCTGGTGGGCGGCCGGATACAATATCGTTGCCCTGCCCCTGGCGGCCGGGGTGTTGGCTCCGGTGGGCATTATCCTCTCGCCGGCGGTGGGCGCCCTCCTGATGTCCCTGAGTACGGTCATTGTGGCCGTTAACGCCCAACTGCTCCGGAGACAGCATCTGGCACCAACCACCGGATCGACGTAATACGAGGGATCTCACTTAACAAGAGTATTCATGCAAAGGAGAAGCACATGAGTGTCAAAACAGAAGAATTGACGATGAAAGTCACGCTGGATGTGCCGTATGAGCAGGCAATCCAGGCGGTGACGGCGGCTCTCAAAAAAGAAGGGTTCGGAGTACTCACAGACATCGACGTGAAGGCGACCCTCAAGAAAAAACTGGATGCGGATTTCCGGAAATATGTCATTTTGGGCGCCTGTAATCCAAAATTGGCCCATAGAGCTCTCAATACCGATCTGGAGATTGGAACCTTATTGCCCTGCAATGTGGTGGTCTATGAAAATAATGGCGGCAGTGAAGTGCTCATCGTGGACCCGATATCCATGCTGGGAGTGGTAGAAAATCCTGCCCTGGATGAGGTGGCCGGGGAAGCGAAAGAACGACTGGCCCGGGTAAAACAGGCGCTGGAAAGCCGGTGAATTCGAGACCAAACCCGATGATTCACCCTGGTTTTGAAGACGGCTCCTACCTTTCTGGCATATATTTTGACCTCATATAAGTGATGAACTGGCCGAGACCGGAATTTGAACCGGTTCCCGGAATTAGGTTCTTGAGCCCTCCAGGATGGGAATATCTCCGGGAGAAGATTCCAGGAGTCAATTCGTCGAGGTCGTCGGGTTTTATTGATGGAGTTTGTCTGCCGCGGAAAAATACTTGACAAAGAAGCCTTAGTCGAGTAAACTTTGACCGACCTTATAATGGGATTAAAAAATCCGAATAAAACAGAGGTATTCGGTATGTTTGCAGAGGAAGGAAGCATTTATTTGAGGCTCGGGATGCGTTCCCTTAGTCTCGGCGCTGCCGTTCTTTTATCCAGTAATTCTTCTCTTTCTTTTTTCCGATGTTGTTGTCCGGGCATGCAAAGTAAGTAACCTCGTACCCTTATCACTTTTTTAAATACATCGTTGGATTTAGTCGGGGAGAGAGCACGTAGTCTCTTCCAGTTGATACTGTTCTTTGTCGAGGGCAGCCTGAACTTCATTCAGCTGGTGTCCGGATCGGGTCCGGGGAGTTCTTTCTAAAAAGAAATTAGCCGGAAGGAAACAACTATGTCTCAAAATACTCTTTTAAATCATGTCATTAATGATCAACTGGCCGATATGCCCATAGAGAAACGACTGGAGTGGATATGGTCTAATTATCCAAAATCTGTGATTGCGTCGTCATTTGGCTTGAGCACGGTCGCCATCATGGATATGTATTATCGGCGGCTGGGGATACGTATTCCCGTCATATTTCTGGATACCTTGTACCACTTCAGAAAGACACTCAACCTGGTGGAGGAAATGCAGGAGAAATACAACCTGGATCTGAGGGTTTTCCGGCCGCCGGATGCAAAAACCCGGAAGGAATTCGAAGCAAAATACGGGTCGAATCTCTGGGAGCAGGATGTGAACCGGTTCCATGAACTGACCAAGCTGCGGCAGATTCGAAAAGCACTGGAGGGATACGAAGCCTGGATTACGGGTATTCGCAGAGATCAATCGACAGGCCGGTGCGCCGCCAGGATCATCCGATGGGATGCAAAATATAATCTGGTCAAGATCAATCCACTGGCGGATTGGACCCTGGAACAGGTGTTCTCTTATATCGAGTCTCACCAGGTGCCCTACAATCCGCTCCATGATCAGGGCTATTTGTCCATAGGGGACGAGCCGCTGACCTCGCCGGTGGGGGAGAAGGAACATCAGCGGGCCGGCAGATGGCGTGGTCTCGCCAAATCCGAATGCGGGCTGCATCTATGAAGAGAGTAGAAGTTCATATCAGAGAGGGACATGAGATGAGGTCAATGAACACTGGAAAGGTTTATCTAGTGGGGGCAGGCCCGGGTGATCCGGATCTCCTGACCTTGAAAGCGTACCGGCTCATACGGGTCGCAGATGTCATCCTCCATGACCGCCTGGTCGGTGCAGGAGTCCTTCGCCTGGCCGAACCAGATACCGAATTAATTGATGTGGGGAAACGGGCGTGGAGGCAGCAAGGCCATACCAATTCTCAGGAAGAAATTCATGATCTGATGATAGGAAAAGTCCGGGAAGGCAGGATGGTTGTCCGGTTGCAGGGGGGAGGTTCGGCCGGGCAGGTGAAGAGATGCTGGCCCTGGCCAGAGCAGGAATTCAATTTGAACTGGTACCGGGCGTTTCCAGTGCTCTGGCGGCCCCGGGGCTGGCCGGAATCCCGTTGACGCATCGCAACCTCTCTTCCAGTGTGATGGTGATATCTGGATACGAAGATCCTTCTAAAATAAAGAGCTGCCTGGACTGGCAAGCCATTGT
>DATFLS010000116.1:0-6529 GCA_035267465.1 bacterium | reverse complement strand
AGGTCACAGATTTACTATTGGAGGCAACCCGCATACGTCTGCGTGCAGATGTTCCGGTCGGAGCCTATGTCAGCGGGGGCCTGGATTCATCAGGTCTGACTGCGCTGGTCGCAAAACAGTTCAACAATCAGCTGGACACATTCGGAATCCGGTTTGAAGAGACAGGATTCGACGAAGGAGAGTATCAAAGTCAAGTCGTTGATTTACTGCAGACGAACCATCATGAGGCTTGCATCAAAAATGCGCATATCCATGAGGTATTCGATCGGGTTGTGTGGCACAGCGAAAGACCTTTGCTGCGTACGTCGCCGGTTCCTCTGTATCTGCTGTCCTCGGTGGTGAGAAACAACGGTCTCAAGGTGGTGCTAACGGGAGAAGGAGCAGATGAAGTCTTCGGGGGATATAACATATTTAAGGAGACCAAGATCCGAAGATTCTGGTCCCGGGATCCGGATTCTTCCTCCCGGCATCGTCTGTTGCAGCAGTTGTACCCCTATGTCTTTACAGATCCAAGAAGTGCCTGTGCACTGCAGTTCTTTTTCAGAAGATATCTGACGGAGACGGAGGATAACTTCTACTCCCATCGATTAAGATGGGACAGCACCTCCAATAATTATTTCTACTTTTCGGACAATTTTCTCGAACAACTGGGAGGTTATAATCCTCTGGATGATCTAAGAGACCATCTGCCCGGAGACTTTTCTTCGCGGGACAGTTTTTCGAAAACGCAGTACCTGGAAATGAAGATTTTCATGAGTAATTACCTGCTTTCATCCCAGGGAGATCGGGTCGCTATGGCGCACTCTGTTGAAATCAGATTGCCATACCTGGATCATCGACTCATTGAATTTATGGCGCGCGTTCCGGCAAAGTGGAAAATCAGGGGGTTAAATGAAAAATACATATTAAAATCGGTGTTTCGTCCTCTGCTTCCTGATGAAATCCTTCAGAGAAAGAAAACGCCGTACCGCGCTCCCATCAGACAGGGACTCAGACTCGAGGAGTCTGTCTTCGATGACGATTTCTTCAGTCAGGAGATGGTGTTCAACCGGCAGAATCTGCAAATACTTCGAGAGAAACTGGAGAGGACGAGCAACCCTTCGGAAGTGGATGATATGGGATTGACAGGAATTCTGTCGACGTATTTCTTTCACAAAAATTTTCTGGAGTCCACAGTACAATCGCCCGTGAACAACAGGATTCGAACAATTATCGACAAACGTAAATTGAGGAAACAACGAACCAGTGATCAGGAATCACTCCAACCCGGAGTTTGAAAACATTTGGTGGCGCCAACTTGCTTTTCAGGATATCCGGGATTCAGTTCGATGAAGCCGCCAGATCTTAATGTCTGTATATCGGAGGCAATTGATGACCGTTAACAGGGGCAGGCCCGAATCATGAATTTTCATAGGGGGGTATTGGATCTTCATGCGGAAGCCGAAATATCCCGGATACAGACCGGGATACAGCAGCAGGTGTACCAGGTACTAAATAAACACGGTGCGGTTATTGCGCTGAGTGGTGGAATCGACAGCAGTGTGACCGCATCGTTAGCGGTCGGAGCGCTGGGTCGCGAAAGAGTGTTGGGATTATCCCTCCCCGAGAAGGATTCCCGATCGACCACTTGTGATCTGGGCAAACTTCTGGCGGATCATTTGCAGATAAACCTGATTCGGGAAGATATCACGCCTGCCCTGGAGGCGTTTGGCTGCTACGGCAAGCGTGATGCTGCCGTAAAAAAATTGTTTCCTGAATATCACTCCGGGTACAAAATGAAAATCGTGATGCCGCAGGATTTATTGAACACCGGGCGGCTCAACTTCTTCCGGCTGGTTATTGAAGATCCCCGGGGCAATCAACAATCCAGGCGTATTCCGCCGGGGGAGTTCCTCGAAATCGTGGCTGCCACCAATCATAAACAGCGTACCCGAAAGCAGTATGAATACTATTACGCCGACAAAATGAATTACGCGGTCCTCGGTACTCCGAATCGACTGGAATATGATCAGGGATTTTTCGTCAAAGGTGGAGATGGATTGGCGGACTTGAAACCCATCGCACACCTGTATAAATCCCAGGTCTATCAACTGGCCGGGCAGCTCGGAATTCCGGATATGATTCTGGACCAGAAACCTACCACCGATACCTACAATCTGAGCCAGACGCAGGAGGAGTTTTTCTTTGCTCTCCCTTATGAGGAAATGGACCTCTTCCTCTGGGCCCTGAACCATGCGGTGCCAACCTCTGAAGTTGCATCGGTCATGGGCTATTCAACTCACCAGGTCGAGTGGGTATTCGCGGATATTCGCCATAAACGGAAGGTCGCCGGTTATCTGCATGCACCCCCGTTGTTAATCGAGGACATACGGGATGGGCAGCTGAACCATGTACAAAGCAACTCGATAATCGAATCGTCATTGGAGGAGAAGAATGAAAACTACTGAACATATCACGCAATCGATCATCACGTATATCCGGGAAAATTTTCCGCGAGCCCGGCAAACTGAATTGACAGGGGAAGAAGATCTGTTCGAAACCGGAATTATCGATTCGCTCGGCATTTTATCAATCATCGGTTTCATCGAAGAGAAGTATACAATACAGGTGAACGATGTCGATATCGTCCCGGAGCATTTCACCACCATTGCCGCCATCGCCCGGTATGTGAGTAATGCTTCCAACGGAGCAGTGTCCGATGGTGCAGTTCTGCAATCGGATACCAACTCCGCAGGATAGCGTTATGGACTACTTGCTCCACCACTTATTATTGCGGAGTGCGCAAACCGCTCCGGATAAAATCGCCGTGATCGATCCGGAACAAACCCTGACCTATTCCGAGCTGACGGAAAGAGCAGGCTATCTCGTGGAGGTACTCCGGGATCTCGGAGTGCAGCCCGGAGATCGGGTGGCTTTTTTCTGGGATCATACGGTAGAACAGGCCATCTGTATTCTGGCCATCTCTGCCGTCGGGGGGATCTTTGTCCCGATCAATCGACTTTTGTTGGCTCCCCAGGTGATGCACATCTTACGCGACAGCGGCGCAAAAATTCTCATCACCCAGCAGCAGCGATATCAAAAATTACTGGCCTCCCAGAATATCAGATCGGTTGTATCCTCCGTACTGTTCGAAGAGGATATTACCGGCAAAAGTACTCTTGTACCTGCAGCACAGAGGATCGAGAATGATATCGCTGCCTTACTGTATACATCGGGTTCTACCGGATTTCCCAAGGGAGTGATGATCAGTCATAAGAACCTGTTGTCCGGTTCATCCATTGTTTCGGACTACCTGGAGCTTACGCCTGATGACCATCTGCTGGGAGTGATGCAATTGTCATTCGACTATGGACTCAATCAACTCATCACCATGCTGGATAATGGGGGAACTTACTCCTTTCTGACCTACACACTCCCCAATCAGATGGTGACGGCATTACAGGAGCAGGAAATTACCGGCTTTGCCGCCATTCCGACCGTCTGGAATTCGCTTCTGCGATCAACTCTGGGAAGTATTGAATTGCCTTGGCTCCGGTTTATCACCAATACCGGGGGTTCCATGCCCGAAATGGTGACCTCCTTTCTGCGGCAGGCATTGCCACAGACAAAAATCTATCTCATGTACGGACTCACAGAAGCATTCCGGTCCACCTATCTTCCTCCGGAAGATGTGGATCGAAAACCAGCTTCTATCGGAAAACCTATCCCTGATACGGAAATCTACGTTATCAATGAAGATGGCACCTTGTGTGCGCCCGGCGAAGTCGGAGAATTGGTACACCGGGGACCTACGGTCTCGCTTGGGTACTGGAATAAACCCAGGGAGACCGCCCGTAAATTCAGACCGAATCCCCTGAGCTCTCATCCCGGCAGCGATTTTGAACGGGTGGTGTATTCGGGAGATCTCGCGAAATTCGATGAGGAAGGTTATCTCTACTTCGCAGGCAGAAAAGACGCCATGATCAAATCCCATGGGGTTCGAATCAGTCCCAATGAGGTGGAAAATATGATCCTGAAAACGGGTTTAGTCAGGGAAGTGGCGGCGATTGGTGTGCCGGATCAGTATGCGGAACAGGTCATCAAGGTGTTTGTGGTTCCCATGAATACAAGTGACCACACCATTCTGCAAGCACAACTTGTGGAAAAATGCATGCAATCGGCTCCTGACTACATGATTCCCAGATATATTGAGGAGATTGAGGCCATTCCGAAAACCCCGCACGGCAAGATTAATTATCCGCAATTACAAAATTCTCAGGTATCCACCACTCACTAAAATTCCTGCCGGACAGCGTCATTTACAAAAGAGCTTAAACCATCGGGATCATTTCGCCGGAGGCGTGTTGCAGGGGACAGGCTGTGTTCATGTGTGGTTCCGGATATATAGTTCAGTCGGTCTATTTCAGTACGTGGTCGAACACTCCGGCAGGGCGAGGTATACCTGTAAGTAAGTACTGCAGCGGATGGAGTGTGCGGAAGTGCTGTGATAGTGAGCCGGGTTCCGTGAAGGTGTGCTCTGCTTCTGTAGAAGTGAGCACTGTGTCTGTGATAGTGTGCTGCCAGTCTGTCAGAATGATCCGGTATATAATACCTGTTGGTCGAATGATTTCTCCGATTGGATTGTGCTTCGCATTTTATGTGCCGTGAGCCCTGATTACTGCACATGCCATCCAATAAACTGCCTCACGAGTCCATGAAATTACCTGAACCTGATGATCGAAGTGTTCCATAACTCTTTACTGAAGTGGAATCAGGGATATACATCACAGAGCAGCAACAAAACAGTGCCGAGAGCGGGATTCGAACCCGCACGACCTGACGGTCACTAGACCCTGAACCTAGCGCGTCTGCCAGTTCCGCCACCTCGGCGTTATTTCTGAAATTAAATATAAGAGCTCCGAAATAGATGTCCAACATTTAATGTTGATATTGGGGGAGTCTCAAGATAAATTTTCTGGCTGTATGGAGGAATTATGACTGAAGACAATATCAAAATCATTGCCAGAAATAAACGCGCCCGGCACGAATATAGTATCTTTGATACCTACGAAGCCGGGATCGCGCTGAAGGGGAGTGAAGTAAAATCGATTCGGGAAGGGAAGGCCAGCCTGGCGGAAGCTTATGCGCGGGTGATTGAAGGAGAGGTCTGGCTGATTGGCGCCTACATTAAACCCTACGAATATACCAGTTTGTATGATCAACAACATCCCCGCCGGGACAGGAAGCTGCTGTTGCACAAACGGCAAATCCGGGACCTGGAGCGGCAAACCCGGGTGAAAGGCAACACCATTATCCCTCTGTCGCTGTACTTCCGGGACGGCTATGCGAAGGTGGAAATCGGCGTCGGGACCGGGAAGAAAAAATATGATAAGCGCCAGGATATGAAGGAACGGGAAGCCAGGCGTGAGATGGATCGCGCGATGAAAAAGTACAACTGAGGAGATGGAAGCATTTGACTGAGAGAACCAGATTTGCTGAAGTGGAATCTCAGATGGCGGTATACCGGCGTGGTGCGGTAAGTATTATCCCTGAGGAGGATCTCGAGACCAAACTCCGGGAATCCCGGGAGTCTCAAACGCCATTGAAAATTAAGCTCGGACTGGATCCCAGCCGACCCGATATTCATCTGGGACATACCGTAGTTCTCCGAAAATTGAAACAGTTTCAGGACTTCGGACATCAGGTTATCCTGGTGGTGGGCGATTTTACCGCCACCATCGGGGATCCCAGCGGGCGGTCCAAAACCCGCCCCCCGATGACCCTAAAAGAAACCCGGGTAAACGGGCAGACCTATTTCGACCAGGCGGCCCGGATTCTGGATCCCGAGAAGACCCGAATCGTCTATAACTCGGAATGGCTGGAATCGCTGTCGTTCCGGGAGGTGATTGAACTGGCCAGTCACTATACGGTCGCCAGGATGCTGGAGCGGGATGATTTTGAGAAGCGCTACCAGGCCAATGAACCGATCAGTGTGCACGAATTCCTGTATCCGCTGGCCCAGGCCATGGATTCGGTCGAATTATCCGCCGATGTGGAACTGGGCGGGACGGATCAGACCTTCAATTTGTTGATGGCCCGGGATATTCAGGCGGCTTTTGATCAGCAACCGCAGGTGATTCTTACCACCCCGCTGCTGGAGGGGACCGACGGCCAGGAGAAAATGAGCAAATCCCTCGACAATTATATCGCCATCCAGGATCCGCCGGAGGAGATGTACGGGAAAACCATGAGCATCCCGGATCACCTGATCTATAAATATTTCGAGCTGCTGACGTCCATTCCATTGCAAGAACTGCAATCCATTCAGAAGGAACTGGATTCCGGCGAGACCAATCCGATGGAATTAAAGCGGCGCCTTGCCAGAGAACTGGTGACCCTGTATTACGATGAAGATTCCGCTGAGGCGGCCGAGCAGCAGTTCGATCTGGTGCACAAAAAGAAAGAAATTCCGGAGGATATTCCGGAATACTCGCCCGATACCGACGACGAAGGGAAAGCCTGGATCGTGGACATGATTACCGGGGCCAAC
>DATFLS010000115.1:0-2854 GCA_035267465.1 bacterium | reverse complement strand
GACATTTGCACCCGCTGCCACCAGGATACCTGGTCAGCGAGGAGTTTTTCAAGCTGTGGAAGCAGCGTCTCGGCGGTTATTTTTCCGGCCTCGATTATCTCCGGCATCCGTTCAAATTCATACCAATGAACATTGTTCATTTCCGGATAAATTTGAAATTCTGCCTCCTGCATTTGCATTCTTGAATAGTGCAGAGAGGTAATTTGTTCCGCCCGGTTAATAATCTCCAGGGCATTTTCCAGGTCGGCCGGGCGGCTGATGGGTGGCGGAACCCCGACTCCCACCACGACTGTTGGTTCCACACCCCGTGCATACCTCACCGGAACCGGACAACTGGTTCCTCCGTCGCTCAGAAGTCTGCCATTCAATGGCACCGGAGGGAGAAAGCCGGGTATAGAGGCACTGGCGGTCACCGCCTTATACAGATCCCCTGAAGTGAGCGGCACATCCCCTCCATTCAGCAGATCCGTGGCAAGGACTGTTAACGGTATCCGGCATTCATCGAAACTCTCAATGGAAATGAGATGCTTCACTGCCTTCTGTAATCGCTTCGATTTGATGATGGATTTGCGGTTCCTGGCCATATTCACAGCCATGCGCTCCCGGATATTCGAGGTAAACTGATCCCAGAATCCCGCCTCTTTTTCCTCCTGGGTTATCAACCGGGGAATCCCCACTTGCTGATAATCTTTGCTGTTTAAAAAGTCGGCAAACCGCTGCTCCACTTCACGGGCATCCAGGGTTTCAGCGTAGATAGCACCGACGACGGCACCCATGCTCGTACCGGCGATGCAATCGACGGCTATCCCGGCTTGCTGAAATACCTGCAGCACCCCGATATGCGCAAAACCCCGGGCGCCCCCACCACCCAGTGCCAGCCCTATTCTCGGACGTTTCATTAGTTTAATAGATCGACGTTGGATCGATCCGTTACATACACATCGGTCATGATAACCGGATTCACCGGCCGGTCATTCTGGTTGGTTTCCACGGCAGCAATTTTATCCACCACATCCATCCCGACGATCACTTCTCCGAAAACAGTATATTGGTTATCCAGGAAGGGTGTACCGCCTCGTTCCAGGTAGGTCCGGACTACTTCATCACTGAACGCGTAGCCGACCTGCTGTTCGGCATTACGTATCCGGGATTCACTCAGATCAGGGTTCTGCACGATGAAAAACTGGCTGCCTGCCGTATTGGGGCCGCTGGGAGACCGCGCCATGGACAGCCGCCCTCGATAATGCGGCAGTCTGCTGAATTCAGCCGGGATGGTGTATCCGGGGCCGCCACTGCCGTCATTGGCCGGGGTATTATCCCTGGAAAGAATATCGCCTGCCTGGATCATAAAACCGGAAATTATCCGATGGAACCAGGTTCCATCGTAGTATCCATGATTGGCCAACCGTTTAAAATTCTCGGTATGTATTGGAGCCACATCTGTGAAGAACTCCACCACGATAGTGCCGAAGTTTGTTTCAATCACCCCAACCTCATTTTCCATCACCGGGTCTTTCGGTGCATTCTGGACCACCTGCCTTATCGAATCGATCTGCGCCTGGGATAACACCTCGAATTCTTTATGTACCGCTTCTTCTTCCTCCCTGGCGCACTGGAAGGCCACGAATCCGGCTAAAAGAGCAATAAACCAGAAAACCATTTTATTTTTCATAGATTTCCCTCCTCAGTCAGAGCATCAGTTCATCAATAGGTTCCTTTTGCGACGCAATTCTCACGTCTATGGTCGTTCCACAATTCTGTTCAACCTGTTCCAACACGGTCTCAGCAGCGAGTGCCGGATCGTTGTTCTGTTCGCTCAAATGGGCGAGAGTCACTTCCGTAATACCAGTCTGACGGACGACGTCACTAATCAGTCCTGCCGCTGCAAAATTGGAAAGATGACCGGTTCGGCCTCTGAGTCGCTGCTTTAATGACCAGGGGTACGGTCCACGCATCAACATTTCCTCGTCATGATTACTTTCGATGATTAGGGCCTGGATATCACGCAGCTTCTGACGAATGAGCGGAGTAACCTGGCCGAGATCGGTAATAAAACCGGCCTTTTTCCCGGGAGAATGATTGTCCGGGCTCACCTGGCTGAAGGTGAATCCCACCGGATCTCCGGCGTCGTGAGGAAGTGAAAACGTCTCTACCTGCAGGTCACGAATGGTCACGGTCTGCCCGGTGGGAAAAAATTCAACCGCGGTATTGGCGAAGGTCCGCCTGGTGGATTCGAATGTGAGGCGGTTGAGAAATACCGGGGTGTGATATCTCCGCGCGAACACTCCAACACCCCTGATATGATCCGCATGATCATGGCTGACCAGAATACCCTGAATATCCCGGGGATCCATCTGCACGGCGTCAAGCCGCCGGACCAATTCTTTGCCGCTGAATCCGTTGTCGAGTAAAAATAAACTCTCCGTCGTCCGGATAATGCAGGCATTCCCCCTACTGCCACTGCCAAGAATCTGTATTCTCATGTGCTTCGACTGTTTTGCATTTTTCCGGATCGTCCCCGGGAGGTCAACGGAATATTTTGGACGCATAACGGGCACTCGTCCGGCTGGTAGTTCTCCACTGCCGCGGTATACAGGGCCGACCACTCCACATCCGGACCAAAGGCGCCGTTGCTGCGGTCGATGATCAGCCCAATTCCCTGGACGGTGGCCCCGGTTTGCCTGACCAGATCGAGGACCTCCAGCACCGATCCCCCGGTCGTGACAATATCCTCCACCAGGAGGATCTTTTCTTCCGGGTCAACATGAAATCCCCGGCGAAACGTAAAAACACCCTCGACCCGCTCTGCGAAAACACAGCGCACCCCGAACTGTCTGGCCACTTCGTACGCCAG
>DATFLS010000114.1:0-2351 GCA_035267465.1 bacterium | reverse complement strand
TCCCGGGCTATCGCAAACTGCAACTGGTTTGCCTGGAACCGGATGGTGCTGTTCAGCGAATCGCCCTGCAGGTGCAGTGACGATGTAATGGCTCCGACCCCTTCACTGACGGCATTGGGTAGCAGCGCCGAGTTCGAGAGATTCGCATTTTTCAGTGAGAAGTTGGCGTACTGCAATTCGAATTGTTCCTGTGGTTCGTTCTCCAGATAATTCAATGTTCCGTGCAAGGTGAAGGCAATGCCGTCCTGTTTCCGGCTCGCCAGGTCTATTACTGTGGTCCGACCGATGAACCGCTGGTCGCTGACAATATCTCTGACGGAACCTTCCAGTGGAATTTGGTTTCCGGTAGTCCCGGAAAGGCTGACGTGCTGAATCCAAAACCGGGGCCGGGCATTTTTACTGAAAAATGGGATATCCTGGCCGCGCCCACGGGGCGGTTTCTTTTTCTCTGGCTTTCCGGACTGCAGCTTGCCGGCATATTCCCGGGCCATTCCCACATACTGTATATATTTTGTAAACTGGTTGACAATGCGGTCTCCGAAGATGAACCGGCTGATATTCTGTGCGGAGATGTCCGGAAGTTGCGCCAGTGCCTGAGCCCGCTGATAGTCCTGACGGACCCAGTCGTCAATCCGGTCAATACCATCGGGAATGCGTTTCAAATCATTCACCAGGCTGTCTCCGGCAGATTGCAGAGTGGTGTAAAGTTCCCGTGCCCGGTTTCGGGATTGCTCGGCAGTGGAAATGGCTTCTTTTAAGTCCGGAATCGTCTCGATCTGATTAATACTGAGAGACCGGAGATCCGATTCGATGTCCCGGAGTTCGTCCACGGGATTGAGAGTGGTCAGCCGTTCATCCCAGGCCTGATACTGTCGTTCAAAATCATTCTGCAGGGAATCTATCTTGTGAATGGAGCGGAGGTCCAGCAGGTTCATGACGCTGTCCACGTTCACTTGCCTGGATAGCGCGGCGACATTGAGACTCACATTCGATGAGACCTGTTCGGAGAGTTGTTCCGCCTGTCGCCGGAGGAATCCCCGTTCGGAGAGTTCTTCCTGCTGCGGAGGTTCCGGCAGTTTGCCGTCCTCTTCGCGCGGGGTGCCGGTTCGCAGGTCACTCATCTCCAGGTTCTCGATGACCACCTTCCCTGACAGGAGCGGCCAGGTTTCCATGTTGAATTCACACCGGCCGGTCTCAAAGAGATTCTGCATAGTG
Organism: bacterium; assembly: GCA_035267465.1. Classification (GTDB taxonomy): domain Bacteria; phylum Fidelibacterota; class JAANXI01; order JAANXI01; family JAANXI01; genus DATFLS01. Next base: position 1,136 of record DATFLS010000114.1, on the reverse strand, counting down.
TTTCTCGGATCCGTCACCTGCAGCCGGTTCCAGCGCATATGCAGCCCGGTGAGAGAGAAGTCCAGGTCGTCAATATCCACGCGGGCCCCCACGACGGCGCTTCCGGCTTGTTCAATCCGGCGCTCCAGCCAGCTGTCTTTGAAAATCAATACGACAGTGAGGGCCAGGCAGAACACTATCACTAAAAATATGAGCCCTTTCCAGCGAATCATCTATCCCCTGAACTCCTGTATCTTTTTGTACAGTTGGTAAATTTTGCTTCCCTTGGCCAGCTGGAGGATTTTGAGTTGTTGAAATCTCGGCAGCAGGGACCGGCGATAGACGTTCACAAACACCCTGCCTGTGACGAACATCGGATTGAATAACAGGAGCGCTGCAATCAGGCTGCCCAACACAACCGTGTTGTTATACCGGCTGAGTGCAATGATGGGAACATTATAGAGAGTTGTCCAGAGCCCGTTCAGGCTTTCCACATCAACCAGCAGGAAATATCCCAGATTGTGGAAGAGCGGATCCAGAAGGAACCCGACTCCGCTGAAGATCGCAAAACTGAAGATGGCAGTGCCAATATTGATATTGATCAGGATGATCAGGATAAAAATAAGCACATTGTGCAGCGTGAGCAGGGGCGTGAGTCCGATGACCATTCCCATAGCGAATCCGCCGGCAATTTGATTTGGCGAGGCGGCAGAACTCAGAATCTTGATTAATTTGCTCAAAATTTTCAGGACAAGCATCGCGGCGTTTCCACTGCTAATTTTCCGGTTCTGTGCAACTCGGTTTCTATCAAATCGGCAGCGAGGGGTTTTTCTCCAGTTGAGTTGTCGTCAGTCGACCGTTATTTCGCCTGAAAACCATACGTTCGGGTGTTGTTCAACCCGTGCCCGGGGAAGCAGCGGGAGCAGTTATACCGGTTGGACCCGCTGAGAAGTTTACATTCCCGCGGCTGTTGATTGATTATAATACTGCATCGCTTCCGGGATGTGTTCTCGAATTTGCTGGATCCGCTGTTGATCCGAGGGGTGCGTGCTCAGAAACTCCGGGGGTGCCTGGCCCCCCTTCTGATCCGCCATCCGCTGCCAGAAGTCCACGGCGTTGTGCGGGTCATAGCCGGCGCTGGCCATGAAAATGAGTCC
>DATFLS010000113.1:0-5810 GCA_035267465.1 bacterium | reverse complement strand
AGAAGCAGGAAGCCCTCTACAACGAATTTAAAGCGCAGCAGGGATTCGAGGCGCTTGAGAAAGAGCTCGAAAAGTTAAAGTAGACCTGCAGTGAAGACGGATCCGGGGATAAAGGGGGCAGGTGTGGTTCAGCATACGTATATCACATGGGCGCTTCTCCTGATATTGCTCATAGTCGCGCAATCAGTGGGGCAGCCGCGGCCGCAGTGGTTGTACACACCTCCCCAAAATCCCGATCTGCTCTTTGGTGTCGGAGTCTCCCCTCTGTTTCGGACGGATTCGCTCACCTACCGAAACGCCCGGCAGAATGCCATCGAAGAAATCGTTGAACAGTACCGCGTTCAAGTCATTTCCAGGCGTGCTGAACGACGATGTGGCGGTAGATCGTTTTCCTACGAATATACCCTGGAATTGATCGATTCTGTTTATTATCGACAGTGTTACCGGAATGCCAGAGCGCTCGATAGCATTCGGACCGAGGATTATGTCTACATTCTCATGGCAGTGCACGGAGATCTCTCCCTGCCTGATAAGGATATTGTTGCATCAGGTATTTCCAGCGAGAACCGGTCTGATGAAATCCCCGGTTGGGTTCGGCAGTTACCAAATCGTCCGGGTTACCTCTATGGATTGGGAATCAGTCCGAGATACCGGAACGAAGATGATTCCTGGGATAATTCTGCAAAGCAGGCAAGAAGAGAGATTGCTCTGACCCTCCGGGCCCGCCGAGCCTATCTGCAGAATGATGACGTCTACAATTGGGGATCGTTTTATCAAAAATGGTCGGAAGCCCGGACGGACTTCATTCTGGAACAAAGCAAAATTATTGCCCGCTGGTATGATGCAAAACGACAACTCTTTTATACCCTGATGGAATATCCGCTGTCGCAATAAAGCAAGAGATGGTTCAGCCCGTATGATGATCGGCGACAGAGGCGGATCAATTACCGATAGGATCGCATTGACCATTGAATCGGGACGCCGGGAGGGAAATCCATTTGATGATATTCCTGGTGGGCTCTCCGGAATTCCGAATGTAACAGTTTCGCAATGCAGAGCTGTAGGTATCAAATGCATGTTCAATGTATCGATATAAAGCTGTGTTTAGCTGACGGGATCCGGTTCCAAGGATAATTGTGGTAACACAATTCAGTTGCATATACTCTATTCTCTGTTATATCCAGCCCATTTCTTTTAATTGAAAATCTTTGCAGCCATAGTTATTAACAATTTCCCAGCTTAACGGTGGTAAAATTAACACCTTTCCTCCTGGGGCTGTGATGAGAATTACCTGAGATACAGGAGACTCCTGCCACAGTCAGAAGGCGTTATTAGTTTTGACGGATACTTTTTATAAATACAATAATATCAGTCCCTTATAAGTATAGAGTAACTGAAGATTATCTCCTGAATTGAAGTAAACATGGTTGCATTGGGTGGAGGAGTGTTCTCCCGCTAATGTCTTGATGCTGTTAGGGTTACCTTTTTATCAACAGTTATTCACGAGTTATCAACATTCCGTACGATCCGGTCAACTCGTGATTGTCCAGCTTTTTTTCAATATTTCTCCGCCCGGGATACAACTCATTCTGAGATTGTGCTAACGGGTGGCCTCTAACTAACAGATGTGAATAAGGGAATCGGGAATATTGTTCCGGCTGAGATAGAAACCAATATTCGGTAGTAATTCGGTTGATGTGAGGAATCTTGTGTATTCCGGATTGCTGCGAGGATAATTTAAATTGAACTCGACTGACGGAGATATTACTTTTCATGCGAGTACGATTTCAGATTCGTTAACATCAGGGTTGATGCTCGGGAGCCTGGCCACGTTCAGTGTGCATTTGCATTTCATTCCATATCGATTGCGGAAACGACTTTGGTAATACATCTGTGCATATAAACCGGGTAAGTTACTACACAAATTTCACCATGCAGGGCCGAAAAGGAGAGATATGAAGCGAGAACTTACGGGAATAATCGCTGCGGTTCATACCCCGATGCAGGATGATGGGTCGTTGAATTTGGACCGGGTGCAGGAACAGGCGACATGTTTGCAGGGCAATGGAGTCACGGGTGCTTTCCTATGCGGAACGACAGGGGAAGGAATGTCATTAAGTCTTCAGGAGCGAATGCAACTTGCAGAGAAATGGCGGGAGATTGCGGACAGTTCGTTTCCTATCTTAATTCATGTCGGACACTTGAGTCTCGAGGAGAGTAAAGTGCTGGCCCGCCACGCACAATCCGAAATCGGCGCCGCTGCTATCGCTGCCGTGGCACCGAGTTATTACAAGCCGGAAACGGTTGAAGAGCTGGTTGATTTCTGCGAAGTGGTTGCAAGTGCCGCACCGGACACCCCGTTTTATTATTATCATATACCGGCGCACACCGGCGTCGATTTTCCAATGATTGAGTTTCTCAAACGGGGACACAAGTATATTCCTACCCTAGCCGGGATCAAATATTCACATGCTGATATGATGGACCTGGGGCAATGCCTGGAATTTGAGGACGGGAAATATCAAATCTTCTTCGGGCAGGATGAAAACCTGTTAGCTGCGTTGGCACTTGGAGTGGAGGATGCCATCGGCAGTATGTATAATTTCGCTGCGCCGCTATTCCTTCGAATAGTCGATGCCATTCAGCATGGAGATTTTCAGACTGCCCGGCAGGCACAATCCCGGGCCCGTCAGCTGGCGGTCGTTCTTGAACGATTTCATGATGTGGTGGCCACCAAAGCTGCCATGCGAGCGATCGATATCGACTGCGGACCACCCCGGCTCCCGCTGCATCGACTGTCCGAAGAAGAATATACCCAATTTCATGCCGCACTGAATGGGATCGATTTCTTTGATTATGCCTCAAAGACATAAAGCAGCCTTCTGATTCTCATTTTTGTGAGCGCTGCGTTTCTGATTAAGAATGGCGGAGGGATTTCTTCTGGTATAACAATTGCAAGGGCTACACGGAATATCCGGATGGTGTTCAAACGAACTCTGCTTGCGTATGTACTGGTTCTGGTTGTTGCTATCTTCATGGTGTCTCCACGGCGCATCGCCGCACAATCCTCTACGTCCGCAAGGCAGTTATTCGAATGGGAAGAACAAATTCCTTTACCGGATCTTCCAACCCTGATCGGCGTATATGGGGGTTTCAGTAATAATGTGATTCTATTGGCCGGCGGATTGTATCAGGCTGATGCAGGTGAAGGAGATGTCAGAGGAACCTGGGCAGACAGCATCTATGTATTGAGACAGACTGATGATACCTCCTATTCATGCCTCCACAGGACAACCCTGAGGCATCCACAGGCGTTCGGCGCATCGGTCGGGACTGAGGAAGGTGTGCTCTGCATCGGGGGCCGTGATGGAAGCCGGTATTATTCCGAGGTGTTCCTGTTGAAATGGACGGAAGGTACTCTCCGGCAGATCTCTTACCCCTCACTGCCGGTTCGATGTGCTTATGCCAGTGCTGCAAAGATTGGAAAGGAGGTGTATGTAGCTGGAGGTCGGCAGTCCCCTGATTCTCTGGGGGGAATGCACAACTTCTGGAAGCTGGACCTGTCCCGGTCCGACTCTCACTGGGAGAAGTTACCAGCCTGGCCGGGACCGGAACGGTTTATGGCGATCGCAGGCGCCGATGATGCACGCTTATATCTTGCGGGGGGCATGACGCATATATTAAGCCCGGATGGTGAACAATTGTACCAATTGTTAAGTGATGCGTATTCTTATCACCCGAACCATGGTTGGAAGAATATTACCTCACTTCCCCGTCCGGTCGCGGGATCCCTGACCCCGGCACTACATTATGGCGATTCTTATTTACTGATTTTCGGAGGTTTGGAGGATCCCCTTAACTCATCTCTGGGAGTAGCGCAATTGTTTCAACCGGATCTCGCAGCGGAAATCCCGGCGTATCATACCATTACCGATACATGGACAGCTATGGGGACACTCCCTGATGGCTTCGGACTCGGTCCCCTGATCTTCCATAACGGACAGGTTATTTTAACCGGAGGCAGAGAGACGGTTGCTGCGGAGGCTGCTCTGTACACAGGTATCCCCAGGTACTCAAAGCCCCGGTTCGGGATCCTGAATTCGGTGAGTCTGGTGGCGTACTTTGGAATTCTCATTTGGATGGGGTTGTATTTTGCCCGGCGCGAGAAAACCACGGACGATTTCTTTCTGGCCGGCAGGCGCATCCCATGGTGGGCGGCGGGCATCAGTATCTTTGGCACTCAATTAAGCGCTATCACGTTCATGGCTATTCCCGCGAAGGCCTACGCAACGAATTGGGTGTTCTTTGTGGCGAATATGTGCATCGTACTTATCGCTCCGGTGATAGTATATGTGTATCTCCCGTTTTACCGCCGCCTGAACATCACCACGGCGTATGAATACCTGGAGAGGCGATTTAATGCAGCGATCAGACTATTCGGAGGCATAGCCTACATACTACTCCAGACAGGCCGGATGGCTATTGTCATTTTCTTGCCCGCGATTGCGTTATCGACGGTGACGGGCATGAATATCTATCTGACCGTTATCATCATTGGAATATTGAGTACTTTTTATACGGTGCTTGGTGGTATCGAAGCGGTGATCTGGTCGGATGTGCTGCAGGCGGTGGTCCTGCTTGGAGGGGCCATACTCAGCCTCCTGCTTATAAGTGCCGGAGTGGACGGCGGTATGCAGGGTGTGCTTTCTGTGGGATTGGCGGATGACAAATTCCATATGGTACAGTGGACATGGGATTATACCATGGCAGCGGTGTGGGTGGTGCTGATTGGCAATACCCTGAATCAACTCATCCCATACTCAGCCGACCAGACAGTGGTACAAAGATATCTCACGACCCGGGATGAACGGCAGGCGGCCAAATCCATCTGGACCAACGCGTTTATGTCGATTCCTGCTTCCTTTTTATTCTTCGGTCTGGGGACGGCATTGTATGTCTTCTATAAATCACACCCCGGATCACTTGACCCATCATTGCAGACCGATGCCATCTTTCCGCTTTTTATCGTCCAGCAGATGCCGGCAGGTGTGGCGGGTATACTCATTGCCGGGATATTCGCCGCGGCTATGTCCAGCCTGGACAGCAGTATGAATAGTGTCGCTACGGTTGTGGTGACGGATATCTATCGGAGATTTAAGGTAGCCAACTCCCGGGACAGGGGGTTATATTTAGCCAGATGGATCACGCTGCTACTGGGCATCTTTGCGACCACGGTCGGGGTGTTGATGGCAAGGTTCGAAATTCAGTCGCTCTGGGATCTCTTCCTCCGGATTATCGGATTATTCGGCGGCAGTCTGGCTGGCTTATTCGCATTAGGGATCTTCACCAGGCGGGCCAACGGAGGAGGGGCCATGATCGGAGCAATGTTGAGTGCGATGACGTTGTTCTTTCTACAGGCGTTTACCGATGCCCATTTTTTCTTGTACGGCGCAACAGGTATTGTTGTTTGTGTTATCACAGGATATCTTTTTAGCCTGATCCTGCCGCTGCAAAGGCAAGAATTAGATGGATTAACTATTTATACGTTGTCATCGAATAATTATAGGCAGGAGAAACCGGATGAAATCCCGACGTGAATTTTTCCAGCTGATGGTTTCCATAGCGGCCGGCGGCACTTTATTTTCTTGTTTTCCGGTGCACAGGAAAGAATCCGTGAATCAGGTAAAACCGACCTTTACGGATGTATATCGTGCCGGGATGGATGGGTACCACACCTATCGCATTCCTGCGTTACTCCTGACCGGCAGCGGAGTGCTGCTTGCCTTTTGCGAAGGACGGAAGAACGACCG
>DATFLS010000112.1:0-5967 GCA_035267465.1 bacterium | reverse complement strand
AATCTCTGGCGCGCTGATCTTCATTGGGAATCAGGATGGCCAGCGAGGTCCCGGTGGTTTTCCCGTCGAATACTCCGGACAGTATTTTTCCGATATCGCTTTCTTTGCGCTGGGTGGTGATCCTGGACTGTCCGGGCCGGCGGCGCTCCAGATCCTGCTGAAGATCGCGCTCGCTTAACGGCATCCCGGAAGGCAGGCCGTCAATAATGACGACATTCCCGGGACCGTGGCTTTCCCCGGCGGTGGTGATGCGAAATGCATGTCCGTAGGTGTTTCCCGGCATCCCTGATCTCCTGTAATTCGTTGATTTAAATTGGCGCAGAATCCTGAGAAATGCAAGCGCTCAGGAAGTCATGAATAAAAGAACCCCGCTCTTCCCAGAAAATATTTAGACACATCCCGAAGAAGGGATCCCGATGGGAGATTGGCACAGATAGGCACACAGATAAAAACCACCGCGTTTCGTGGTGCGAGCTGGACAACACGGGGAATAATAAGATCAATTACTGATTGAATGTTCACAATCGAATGCTATTAAGGTATTTCCGATGATTCGTCCTGGGAACTATTTGTGAGTTTGAGGAGTTGCCCTAATCGAAGATAACTGAACAATGGAGTATATATATTTCTTGAATAACAGTGATTCTTCTGGTATGATTATTTAATCAGATATAGCGTAAGGATATAGTAATGAAAGCACCGATGTCCAAATTTGCGAAAGAAATTCTCGAAGACGAGCAATCAACGAAGGATATTATCAATTACCTCGAATCGGATAAAATGGACAAAGATGTGGAATTGTCCGTCGGGGAGAAGGATAGCAGGTCTGCAACAAAGCAGTTCACCATCAGCGATGCCGGCCGGTATGCGAGAGAGCTCGCGGTCCGGAAAAAGAAGCAGAAAAACAACCGGTAGCCTCGTCGCCTCGTCCCCAATATTTAATCTCCTTATTTAGTTACGGCACGATATGAACATTGCTCTGCCCGCTCTGTTTATCTCATTTCTTCTGTTACCTGGTATTCTGCTCAGCTTTGCATATCGAAAGGGTTTCTGGCGTGAGAAAAGCCCCGTGACCTTCGGCTCTTTTCAGGCAGAGCTCGGGAAGGGACTCCTGTTTTCCTTGCTGGTCCATCTTCCGGCGATCTGGCTGGTTCCTGTGGTATCGTCTTACTCTATTGATTTCGAAGCGGTTTTATGGATTCTCCAGGGAAGCTCATCAGTGAATGCTGCCGTCATAGAGTCCATTATTGAGTATCCCGGCCAGATCATAATGTATCTGCTTCTGACCAATGGAGGCGCTGTTTTGCTTGGTATGTGGCTGCACTGGGCGATTCGGTCTTTCCTGCTGGATCTAAGAGTGGATTTTTTGCGATTCAATAATCCCTGGTTCTATACCTTATCCGCTGAGTCTATGTTTATCGAGGACAAGTCCCTGATTGACAGAGATATTATCAGACAAGTCAAAGAAAATGTCTTAGTATACGCCGCGGTAGTGGTGGAACAGGGTGGTGAACCGATTATCTAGTATGGCGCCGGTTCTAATTTTTATTTTAACCCGGATGGAGCGCTTGACAGGTTAGTACTGAACTTTGTGTATCGGGGAGCGATGGCTGCCGATGAAATACATTCCAGTCTTCGCGAAAACTTTGTCCGCATCCCAGGGGAATACTTCATCATTCACACTCAATATATCAAAACAATCAATATTTCATATCTCGCGATTTCGGAAAGCGAAACAGATCCGGTTAATTAAATCACACTATCGTCTGGGAAGGACTTTTCGTCATGTCAATCCCCGGGAGTATAATTTGCCGGCAGTTCGTTGGCCACCCGGTTGTTTTTCCAGTGGCCGCTCACGATCAAGCTTCTGGGTTGATAGATGTTCCCGAGGGTATCAATCATAATGGAGGGCATGGTGAGATCCATCCAGGAGATCTGATTATAGGGCCGATAGACCACTTGCAGGTGGCCGGAGAAAGCGAGGACTTTGATGTAGGAGATATCGGTCTCAGAGAGCAGGGTTTGATTGGCCCGCACCACGCGCTGCGCCCGGGAGGCCCGGGATTGAATTCGCGGCGCGCGGACATGAAACAGATCAAAGCCTTCTTTCCAGTAATCTCCTGAAGTCAGAGCGCGCAAGAAGTGTCGCCGCGATCCTTCGTAGGCCCGGCGTCGTGTCTTTTCCCAGCGATTCATCCGGGCTTCGTTCTCCGGGGTTAATTCCTCGTACCGAACCGTTGCGTAGTAACCCCCGGTTTCGTCATCGCGCCATTCGAATCGCTCGATATAGAGAGTCAGCCGGTATCCGAGCGCCCGGTTTTCGACGATGAGCGCCCGGACACTGCTGGCCTTGAATGCCCCCCGTTGTTTGTCCACTTCGAATCGCAGGACTTCCGGATTGACCAGCTCACATTGCCTGGCGTTCGGGCCGGCGCCCAGAAAGATGCGCCGGAATCTGCGGAGGTTGGCCTTGCGCTCGGCCGGATACTCGGCGACCACCTCGATCTCTTCGCCCCGGATGGGGCTCGGTTCCAGCCGGAATTTATACGTAAGGTGCGCTCCGCTGGCTACTTCAATATCATATACTCCCAGCTCATAGCCGATCATGGAAGCAGCCAGCCGGTATTTGCCGGGTGGAACATAGGTGATCCGGAACCGGCCGTGTTCATCAGTGGCGGACCCCAGAGTGGTACTGCTGAGAAACACGTTCACGTTGTGCAGGGGAAACGAGGTCGAATCGTCTACCACCCTCCCGGTGATGGTGGCATAGTCCGCTGATTGACCTGCGGCAGACTTCAGCGGAAGGAATACGCAACAAACAATGACTCCCAGGATCCAGCGGAGAGATACAGTGAGTGCTCTTATACTACTGTCCTGGCGAGATATTCGTCGCGAAAGACTGTAAATCGTTGACATTGAAATAATAGGTGAAGTTCCGGATTGCACGCACTCTAATTTATCCCATGGTGATGTTCAACAGTGGAGGGGAAGACGCCGGGTATGTCATGCCCGCAGTTCGGACAGCGTGATCCGTCCATCGTATTCAACCTCACACTATGCCAGTTCCGCCGGATGAGTGTTTCCCCGCACTCCGGGCAGTAGGTGTTGGCGCTGTCGCTGTGCACATTCCCTACGTAGACATAGCGAATTCCGGTATCAAGTGCGACTTTCCTGGCCTGTTCCAGGGTGTCCAAAGATGTCCGGGGAAGGTCCCGGAGCTTGTAATCCGGGTGAAAGGCGGTAAAGTGTACCGGGGTTTCCGGTCCCAGGGCGTCCAGAACCCACTCACAGAGTTGAGCGATTTCGGCCATGTCGTCATTTAAGGTGGGAATAATGAGGGTTGTCAGTTCGAGCCATACGCCTTTTTGTTTGAACAGCTTCAGGGCTTCCAGCACCGGTTGCAGTTCCGAGAGGGTGATTTTTTTATAGAACTCTTCCGAGAATGCCTTGAGGTCGACATTGGCCGCGTCAATATTCGCGTACACCTCGTCGATGACTTCGGGGGAAATATAGCCATTGGTGACCATGACATTATAGAGTCCCCGGGCGCGGGCCTCTGCACTCAGGTCCTCCACATATTCCGCCCAGATGGTGGGTTCGTTATAAGTATACGCCATACTCGCACAACGATTGCTCCGGGCGGTGTCCACAGCGGTGGAAACGGTGAAATCAAACGCTCGGCCGTGATCGTACTGCGCCTTGGAAATATCCCAGTTCTGACAGAACTTGCAGCCGATATTGCAGCCGGCCGTACCGATGGACAGGATGGTGGTTCCGGGGAAGAAATGAAAGAGCGGCTTCTTTTCAATCGGGTCGATATTGATGGCATACGGTTGATTATAGGCCATCTGATAGAGTGTACCTCCTTCATTTTTCCGGACAAAGCAGAAACCGGGCTGTCCGTCGCCGATCTTGCAATGTCGCGGACAGAGGTAGCAGTGGACTTTGTTGTTGTCGAGCTTCTCGTAATATTTTGCTTCTATCATAAACGGTAGTGGCTAGATGTTCTGAAAATGGTTATAACAATTCTCACACACTTTATTTACTTAACACGATCTTGCAATGTTCCCGCGTTCTTTTCGGCAGAGACCGGTGTGTGTTTTGTAAAAGATATGAGGATTAGCGTCAGCCGATTATTAAAGGAGACGCTAATCCTCAGAGAGTTGAACGCGTGCTGCACCTCGTGTCAATGTGAGTGATGGATGCATGCACACGGATGCGTATTATTCGTTGTGCCCGATCCCATGCTCGGACTGAAGATGCTTCAGATCCTCTTCACTGAAATAAGACTGCACAAACTGATTCAGCAGCGAGCGGAGTTCCGTCACATACTGGTGGTCGGTAGTCTGCTTCGCATGCATTGCTGCTACTATCATTTTATGCAATACCTCCAGCTGCGATTGATAAGAGGCGTAAGCTTCCCCGCCGGTCGATTCCGGCACCTTGATTCGCTGTGCCAGAAAATAATATGTCGCAATGTTCGAGAGCTCATCCGCATGCTGATCTTTGTTATTGACCCACCGGACGATCTGGTTCATGTTTTCTCCGGGATTCTGCGAGAGTTCCGTAATGAGCCGCATTGATTTCTCAATGGTGGTGATATGTTCATCAATCATCATGACTCGCAAATTATCGTTATAAATACCGCACGGAATCTGGCAGTGAGCTGCGAGTTTCGGCGGAAGAATCAACATTACGAGTAGTGTGAACCCCATTCCCAGAAAAAGTAGCTGCTTCTTCATGTGACATTTCTCCTTATGTACCTTGATGGTTCATCTATGGTCCTGATGCATATATTCAATAGATATAGAATTGCCATCAAGGTTACGATTACTCTGTGTCAGTAATCAGCTTTCTTCCTTCTTCTGTTTGTCCTCGGTATATTTTTTGATAAACGGCTCGAACAGGTCAACGGGAATCGGAAACAGGGTGGTGGAATTATTCTCGGATGCCACATCCGTGAGGGTCTGGAGAAACCGCAGCTGCATGGCCATGGGATGATCGCCGATGACAGAGGCGGCTTCCATCAAGCGATTCGCGGCCTGGTATTCCCCTTCGGCGTTAATGACTTTGGCCCGGCGTTCACGTTCCGCCTCGGCCTGACGGGCCATCGCCCGCTGCATCTCCTTGGGGAGATCTACGTGTTTAATTTCAACGTTACTGATTTTAATACCCCAGGGATCGGTATATCGATCGATGATTTCCTGCAGGCTTTTATTGATTTTATCGCGCTCCGCCAGCAATTCGTCCAGATCGTGCTTTCCAAGGATACTCCGCAGGGTGGTCTGGGCCAGCTGGGAAGTGGCGTAGATATATTCTTCCACTTCCACCACCGCTTTATTCGGATCCAGCACCCGGAAATAAATGACGGCATTCACCGTCACAGAGACATTATCTTTGGTGATAATATCCTGAGGCGGTACGTCCATCACCAACGTTCGCAGGCTCACTTTTATCATCCGATCAACAATCGGAATTAACAGAATGATACCCGGACCTTTTGATGCAATCAGACGTCCCAGTCGAAAAATTACCCCGCGTTCATATTCGCGCAGGATGCGGATAGCCGAGGCTAAGATAAGCAGTAGCACCACTATCACAGGTATAATGAAGTTCATGAGTTGCCTCCTTAATGCTAGGATGTTCAGTTGTTTGAGGATTCTGACCGGGGCTGCTGTTTCCCTATCGGGATGACGAATAGGGCACAACCTCCAGTTTCATCTGCTGAATCCCGACCACTTTCACCCGGCTGCCGGCCGGTATCGGTTGATCGCTGAATGCGCTCCAGGTTTCCCCGTGGACAGAGATAGTCCCGGTATGGTGCACGGAGGTGTCCGCAGTGCCGATTTCGCCGACCAAACCTTCCACCCCGGTGGTGGGTTTGCTCTTTTGCGCTCTGAATGCAAGTCCGATTGCGAACACAAAAAACAATACCGTGGTGACGACGACCGGAATAATCACCGACCA
>DATFLS010000111.1:0-5436 GCA_035267465.1 bacterium | reverse complement strand
GGGAGGAGAAGGCGGATATGGCTCGGCGTGTCATCGAGACATCAAATGCTCCAAAACCGGTGGGAACCTATAGCCAGGCAGTCGTGGTGGATAATGTATGCTTTACTGCCGGGCAGATTGCCCTCAATCCGATATCCGGTGAGATGATCGCCGGGGATTTTAAGCAAGAGGTGAATCAGGTCATTCATAATCTACAGGCGGTGCTGTCCGGAGCGGGTCTGACCCTGGATGATGTGGTGAAATTTACGGTGTATGTGACGGACCTCAGTACATTTGCAGTCGTGAATGAGGTGCTTGCCAGGTATTATCCGAGCGAACCACCGGCACGCTCGGTGGTGCAGGTTGCGGGTCTGCCGAAAAATGCCCGTATCGAAATCGAGTGTATAGCAGCGCAATAATCCGCCAGAGCATGGATCGTCAGCGACCATTGAAGATTATTGTCAATCCTGTTGCAGGGCGCGGAACTGCCGCGAAGAAGCTCCCGACCCTCCGGCGTCAGCTGGCTGACCTGGGCTGCGAATACCAGATCGAGTTGACCCATCGACCCATGGAGGCGGCCGATATTGCGAACCGCAGTGCAAAGACGGGATGGGACACGATTGTCGCCTTCTGCGGCGACGGGACCGTCAATGAAGTCGTCAATGGATTGATTGGAACGGATGCTGTGCTGGGAGTCCTCCCCTGTGGCACGGGGAACGACTTCTCCCGGAGCCTTCGCATTCCGAAAGATATCAGTGCAGCACTCCGTATTCTAACCCGCCGCAGGACGAAACACGTGGACATCGGCCACACCCGACAGCGCTATTTCATCAATGGGATGGGTATTGGATTCGATGCATTGGTGAATTACGAATCACGACGGATTCGGGGATTACGGGGACCAATACTGTATGGTGTTTCCATCCTCAGAGCGTTGCAGAAATATACGGCCGTCGAAATGGAAGTCCGGTTTAACGGCAGCCGGCGAGTGGGCAAAACGTATTTGATTGCCGCCGGGAACGGGTTCTCAGTCGGGGGCGGATTTATGCTCACCCCGGACGCACTCCTGGATGATGCCTTATTTGATATCTGCCATGTGGATAATGTCAGTCTGGCGACGATTTTCAGACATTTCAGAAAATTGTTTAACGGGAAGATCGGGACGGTACGACAGGTGACACTGGACAGATCCCCCAATCTGGTGGTTGCCGGCAGAACCGGCATGCCTGTGCATATCGATGGGGAAGTGCTGACAACGCAGGCCAGACATGTGGAGGTCTCCCTGATTCCCTCGGCGATACAGGTGATAGGAAACTGGAACTAACAACCGGGACTTCGAGCATTCGCTTGCCTCAGATACACAAACACCGGAGATTGCTCATGAGCCTGGTTTTCATCATAGTGGCAAGTATTTTTGTTCCCGTGGAGATTCTGGCCCGGCAGGAAGCACAGGAGGAGGAATCGCCCTCTCCGAAAACAGCCCTGACAAAATCCGCGATTGTTCCGGGATGGGGACAATTCTACAACGGAAAGATGATCAAAGGAGCCGCATTTTTCTCCACCCAGGTCTTTATCGGGTATCAGTTTTTTCGCTACAATAACCGATTACATCAGACAACGGGAGAAGAGAAGAAGCAGCAGGTCGAATACACGCGAAACACTTGGGCGTGGCGATATCTGGCCGTGTACCTGTTGTGCATAACCGATGCGTACGTCGATGCGCATCTGGCCGGTTTTCCCGAAGATGATAACCTGAGCCTCAAACTCCAGCCAATCCCCTGGGGAATGAAAATGTCGCTGAATATCCGATTTTCAAGCAGCAACTAAGGAGGATAATAATACATGCAGCCGGAAGGACGTGAACACTGGGAATCTCGTATTGGATTTATCCTGGCAGCAGCCGGATCAGCAGTCGGATTAGGGAACATATGGAAGTTCCCATATATCACCGGTGAGAATGGCGGCGGATTGTTTGTTCTTATCTATCTTTTCTGTATCGCGTTGGTCGGCATTCCCATTATGATGGCGGAAATTATTCTCGGCCGGTCCAGCCAGAAGTCACCGGTTGGCGCATTCATCGAGCTGGCAGGAGAGGATAGCAACTGGAAAATGCTGGGTGTGCTGGGCGTGCTCTCCGGATTCATTATTCTCTCCTACTACAGTGTGGTGGCCGGCTGGGCATTGAATTATACCTTCATGTCCCTCACCAATTTTTTCGAAGGGAAAACCCCGGATCAGATCGGAGCCACGTTCGGGCAACTGTATAGTTCCGGCGGTATCAGCATCTTCTGGCATGCCGTTTTTATGATATTGGTGATCGGCGTGGTGATTGGCGGAGTGAAAAAAGGTATCGAAAAATGGAATCGAATCCTGATGCCGCTCCTGATTCTTTTAATTCTGATCCTGGCAATCTATGCTGTATTTTTACGGGGCTGGACCGACGCAGTACAATTTATATTTTTCCCCCATGTGGAAAATCTGCGGCCTTCCGGAGTGCTGGAGGCGCTGGGGCATGCCTTCTTTACCCTGAGTCTGGGAATGGGAGCGATGCTTACCTACGGGAGTTATCTCACCGAGGAGAGCGATATCCCCAACTCGGTGTTCTTGATTGCACTGCTGGATACCGGGGTGGCGTTATTAGCCTGCATGGTCATGTTTCCCATTATTTTTACGTATGGACACGATCCGGAAGCAGGCGTCGGTCTGGTATTCAAAACGTTGCCCATCATCTTCAGCGAAATAGGGCAGGGTGGCATGTTCCTGTCATTCACCTTCTTTTTACTCCTGGTGTTCGCTTCACTCTCGTCGGGTGTCTCATTGTTGGAGGTTGTGGCTTCCTATCTCATAGATGAGCAGGATTGGGCACGAAAAAAGGCCACCGTGGTTACAGCGGGAATTATCTTCTTGTTCGGTGTTCCCAGCGCGCTCTCTGGCAGCGGGTGGCTCTTCCCTCAATGGGAAGCCATGTACGGGAAGAACTTTTTTGATACGTTCGACTACCTCGCCAGTAACTGGCTGCTTCCGCTGGGAGGTATGTTGATTGCCATCTATGTGGGATGGTTCATGGATCCGAAACTCCGCAAGCGGGAAATTCAGACCGGAACCAACTGGACCCAATCCTGGTTCTACCGCGGGTGGATTATCTTGCTGCGCATCTTTGCTCCCCTTGCAGTACTGTTTGTGATATTACAACGGGTCGGATTCATTGATATTGACCAGTTGCTGCGGTGAAGCAGGCTGACTGATGAATACGTTTGATCACGGCTGAGAACTATCGTATAATTGACAATATTGTATGAAGACGCATCTGACCCGAAGACCTTTTTGGGAGGATCACTGTATTGGAAGGAAATACAGGTACCGAAGCAAATCATCACCACATGCCTATAGATTCGATCCGTACAAGCGAGAGTGCCGGGAACGGCCAGAACTATCCATGACTTCTCTGTTCCAGCGGGTCTCATCAAACAGGCGCGGGCGTTCCCGGCGATATGTATCTCTTCCCATCGGATGCACGAACTCAAAAGAACACCGATATCCCTTGAACAAAACACTAAACAAGAAATATAAATACCATGTGTGGAATAATTGGCGTTTACAATAGTCCGGAAGCCTCGGTGTTATGTTATTTGGGCATGTACGCCCTGCAGCACCGGGGACAGGAAAGCGCCGGCATTGTCTCGACTGACGGAAAGATCGCATACCGGCATCACGGGATGGGATTAGTTGCGGATGTTTTCTCGGATCGGACGATTCTGGCGAAACTCACCGGGCATTCCGCCCTCGGCCATAATCGGTATTCAACCACCGGAGGATCTCATATTGCCAATGTTCAACCGCTGCTGTTCAATTACCGCGGCGGAAAACTGGCCATCAGTCATAACGGGAATCTGGTGAATCTTTCCGATACTCGTCAACAATTGATCGACGATGGCGCCATATTTCAGACCACCTCGGATACGGAAATCATTGTGCATCTCATTGCCCGGAGCCGGAGAGAGACGCTTGCGGAAAAAGCCGTGGAAGCCCTCCAGCGTGTGGAGGGCGCCTAT
Source organism: bacterium (assembly GCA_035267465.1). GTDB lineage: Bacteria > Fidelibacterota > JAANXI01 > JAANXI01 > JAANXI01 > DATFLS01. The sequence goes on along the minus strand of DATFLS010000111.1, from coordinate 1,405 downwards.
TCCCTGCTCATTCTCACCCAGGACGGTCTCATTGCTGCCAGAGATCCCAACGGGTTTCGTCCGTTATGTATGGGGACAATGGGGGAGACCACCATCTTCGCCAGTGAGTCCTGTGCGTTTGATCTGATCGGCGCGGACTATCAGCGGGATATTGAGCCCGGTGAACTGGTGTCCGTTGATGAGCATGGCATGGCTTCCTATCAGATCTCGCACTCGGTGCGGAAGCGCCATTGTATCTTTGAGTATGTCTATTTTTCCAGGCCGGACAGCCGCATCTACAGCGATAATGTGGACAAAACCCGGCGTAAACTTGGAAAAAACCTGGCCAAAGAAGCGCCCTGTCCGGATGCGGATATTGTGATTTCAGTACCGGACTCCAGCAATACAGCCGCCCTGGGCTATGCCAGGGAAAGCGGGATTCGGTTCGAAATCGGATTGATTCGGAACCACTATGTAGGGCGTTCCTTTATCCATCCCACCCAGAGCATGCGCGACATGGCCGTGAAAATTAAGTTCAATACCGTGGAAGGAGTGCTGAACGGGAAAAAAGTAGTGGTGGTTGAAGATTCGATTGTTCGCGGCACCACGCTCAAATCGCTCACGATGCTGCTCAGAGAAGCCGGAGCCAAGGAAGTCCATATCCGGGTGAGCTCACCGCCCATCAAACATCCTTGCTTCTACGGCCTCGATTTCCCGGAGAAGGACGATTTGATCGCCAATAATATGACTATCGAGGAAATGCGGGAATATCTGGGCGTCGACAGCCTGCAGTACCTTTCCATTGACGGGATGATCTCCGCATCAGATTTACAACCGACTGATTTTTGCACCGCTTGCTTTTCGGGAGAATATCCCATTAAAATTAAAGAGGAGGGGTCAACGGATAAGACACGGTATGAAATGGAAGAGATCGTCTGAGCATCCGCAGCCTGTCTCCGAACGCAGGAAAACAGATAAAAGTTCCTCGATCGTAAATTGGTATTCAGCACAGGAATTTTGATATTCTAATTCAATAACAACCACTTATCCCTCTCTTTTTATCTCAAGTTTTCGACATTTCGGTCGAAGATACATCTTAGAGAATCGAAAATTACACCCGGATTGGACTCTTTAGAAATGGCTCATTCTCCTGTGAAAATAAATATATATAGTAATATGATAAACAAAATAAGGATAAGTGTATAAACTGTTTTACTTACGATTCAAGCAACGCAGAGTCTGAGTATCGCATACCAAAAGGGTACGACGAGATGGTCGAATCTTTGCTCGCGAACTCGGACTGTAATTTGCTGTTAAGAGCAATAATATCACTAACTTAAAATGATACTCGCTTCCAATGGCACAGTTCTTGAAATTTGATCCGTGGTAATATCTGGGAACGTAAGGAGGATTTACATGAAAATCG
>DATFLS010000110.1:0-2093 GCA_035267465.1 bacterium | reverse complement strand
TATGATTATCTGCAGGGTGTCCAGGCCTATCTGGCGCCGCCGATTTTTGCGGTCTTTTTCCTGGGCGTATTTCACAAAAGGTTAAACCGGCACGGTGCGCTGTGGGCGCTCATCATCGGCGGAGTGCTGGGATTGTTTGCCATCCTGGTGAATACGCCGGCCGCGCTGATTGATGGCTTCGCCTACCAGGAGGGATCCTTCCTCTGGATCATCAATAACATCTTTTTCGCCTACTACGGCCTGGCAATTTTCCTGGTGGTATGCGCGGTGATGATCGGGGTGAGTTACCTCACGAATCCGCCGGATTACGAAAAGATCCGGGGACTGACATTCGGAACGCTGTCCGATGAACACCGGCGGGCCTCGCGGATCAGCTGGGACTGGAGGGATGTGCTCAGTTCCGCCATCATTGTCCTGGTGATTGTGATCGTCTATATTTACTTCCGGGGATAAATACAACTGGCCCGGAAAGTAACCATAGGCCGGGAGCGCCATCAACGCGTTCCCGGCGATGACTTTTATCAACATGATGAGTGAAGCCTTTATATAACATGTTTGGAATACCTATGAGAACATCTTCTTTTGGATCTGCGCGTGGACTCACCTTGCTATTTAGTATGCTCCTCCTGCTGCTGACTCCGGTTTGCCATCTGCAAGGCGCGGACGGCGAGGCCACCTATGTCGTGGATGCCGCCCGGGAGCTGGGAAGGATCAATAAGAATATATACGGGCATTTTGCCGAGCACCTGGGCAAGTGTATTTATGAAGGCTTCTGGGTGGGCGAAGACAGTGAGATTCCGAACACCCGTGGGATCCGGGATGATGTGATTGCAGCGTTACAGCAGTTGAACATGCCGGTGCTTCGCTGGCCGGGCGGGTGCTTTGCCGATACCTATCATTGGATGGACGGTATTGGTCCCAGGGATCAGCGGCCCGCCCGGGTGAATATGTTCTGGGGGAATGTCCCGGAGAGCAATGCGTTCGGTACCCACGAATTCATGGATCTTTGCGAACAGTTGGGTGCGGAACCCTATTTCGCCGGGAATGTCGGCTCCGGCACACCCCAGGAGATGAGTGCCTGGGTGGAGTACTTAACCTATCCCGGTGAAAGTGCCCTGGCGGATCTCCGTCGGCAGAACGGCCGGGAGGAACCCTGGACGGTTCGCTACTGGGGCGTCGGAAACGAGAACTGGGGATGCGGGGGCAATATGCGGGTGGAATATTATACTGATCTGTACCGCCAGTTCTCAACCTATCTGCGGGATTACGGGGAGAGTGATCTCTACCTGATCGCCGGCGGTCCCGGCGGACGAAATCCGGAATGGCTGGATGTCCTCATGGACGGCGCGGGCAGGATGACGGACGGGGTCTCCATGCATTACTATACCGTCCCGAACACCTGGCAAAACAAAGGATCCTCATTGGAATTTACCGAGGATGAATGGTTTGTCACTCTGCAGAAAGCGCTGGGAATCGAGGATCTCATCCGGGACTATATTTCGATTATGGACCGGTACGACCCGCGGAACCGGGTCGGCCTGATCGTTGACGAATGGGGCACCTGGTACGATCCGCTGCCTGGTACCAACCCCGCGTTCCTCCGCCAGCAGAATACTCTCAGAGATGCCCTGGTGGCGGGGGCGACCCTGAATATCTTCAATGAGTACAGGGACCGGGTGAAAATGGCCAACATCGCCCAGACCGTGAATGTCCTCCAGGCGATGGTGCTGACCCGGGCCGGGGAGATGGTCCTGACGCCGACCTATCACGTATTCGAAATGTACAAAGTGCACCAAAACGCCCAATTGCTGGACGCGGCTCTGGAGACTCCGGAGTATGAATATGACGGGGAAGCAATTCCCCGGGTGAGTGCATCGGCTTCCAGAGATCAAGCCGGAACCCTCCATCTCTCACTTTGCAACCTGGATCCGAGTAGCTCCGTAACGCTGAATTGCATCCTGAAAAATGCCGACAGCGGGCGTATCGCCGGACGGATCCTGACTGCGGAAACCATGAACGCCCATAACAGCTTCGAAGCACCGGAGAGCATCGGGCCCGCGCCCTTCACTCAGTTCGAGCAAACATCCAACGGA
>DATFLS010000109.1:0-10298 GCA_035267465.1 bacterium | reverse complement strand
TATCGGTTGTGGCGGGTGTGAATACCAGATCAGGGTCCAAGTTTTCTTTTAACGCAACCAGTTCCTCCAATATTTCCTGCCGGTGTTCCGGAAATCGCCTGACAGGAAACCGAAAGACCGTCCGGTTCCCGTCCGGGAGCCCTAACACCTCAGCCGCCGCCAGCATTTCATGGAATAAGACATCACGAGGATACCCTTCCGGTACAGATTCTTCACATAAGGAGAACACCGCGGTGTGGACTTTTGCCCCCTGCTCAATAAGCCGGGCCAATGTTCCGCCACATCCGAATTCAATATCATCGGTATGCGGTGACAACGCTAAAACTTTCTCAAAAGGCATCCTGTTCATATCACAACAGCGGGCCGCAATTATTCAATTGACCAATGGTAGACATCCCCATGACCGATCTCTTCCAGATAAGTATATGTTGGTTCAAATTCTCTATATAACCGTTCCTTTGTTCTCATCCTGACATCTTCTTTTTGGGCAGCTCCTAACACTTTCAGAAGCACTGATTTCGACCAACGCATAAACGAAGATTTCAATAACACATTATATAGTCCGGGGTTCCGCCGTTTTATCGGCCGAATTGTTCCACGATAAATCTTTCTGAACAGCGGAGAGCCGGTGACATTCTCACTCCGCGATTGCTGCTCCGATATGGCAACATGATCAAGATCGAGAAAATTCAACAGATTCTTCCAAAATTTTTTCGGACTTTCTTTCGCTGCTTCCAAACTTACTATTTTTAATTGTTCATCTTCAAAGATTTTTTGGTATACGGATAACGATTCTTCATAGTGGCTATCTTGCACAAGAGCCGGATCTTGCCGGTTTATGGCATCCTCGAACGTTGTATCCTCCCTGAGGATGCCAAGTTGTTTATGAAAATAAAATTGGGACAGGGTCCGTTCCACAGGATCCCTGATTATTGCAACCAATCTGGCCGCGGGCGAATACTTATGTATCTGTTCTGCTATCTCCTCTTCTCTGTAATAGACAGGTGTCGCCTCGCCATAGTATGAATACGACTCATCAAATGGAAAATGCTTGTGATAATCCGCTAAATTATTCGGATATTCATTTCCAAAATAGTAGAGCTCTTTCACCTCCGACATGTAGATATCGGGGTGTTCATTTAACAGGTAATATAACCAGCTTGTCCCTGCTTTATTCACCCCTATTACAAATAAGTTCACCCGGTTCGGGCTGGTTTTGAACGCACCCATTTTATCCCTGGTGACTCCCTGAAAACCATTGTTTAACCTGATGCATTAAATCTGTCTCGTCGTTGGGCACGGGGACGAGGTCCTGAATCGCCCAATCCGGATTGAGGGGAACGAACATTCTCACTCGTTCCTGAGGCCGAAAGAACATCAATCCGGTTCTGTTTGAATCGATAGTCACGATACCCTCTTGAATATGATGACTGGTTTGCAGCCATTCAAGGTCTGCAATTTCCTCTGGTTTACCTGGCAGGTTCCGGAAATCATAAATTTGTTGTATATCCGTCGCATGCTGTACAATCACCCGCCCTCCTGCGGTGTCAGTGACCATATAGTTGTGTTGATATCGCATTCCTCCGTGTGGTTTGGAGAGTCCGGTAATGAGTTGAGAATATTCGTTACTTTCTTTATCCACCCGCAGTATCTCCCCGGTATGAAATAACGTCGCAATCACCTGTCCATTCTCATCGTATTCCGCGGAATTAATAAACGCTGCTCTCATTGCGGTCGGCAATGGATTTTCATTCGGATTTTCCACCAATACCACATTCTGTCCCTGGTTTGCTAACACCCGGGCTTGTTCTTCAGAGCGGGTCAGGATATGTTTTTCTCCGGTCTTGGGGTTTTCACCGGTATTCATCCCATGATCCCAGGCAAGCCATTCCCAGCTCAGATTCACGGACGGCGTTTCCAGCTGCATAATTGTATCCACCCCGGATGATGCCAATAATAACCTGGAATTATCCTGATTCCAACGCACCGTATGAATGTAGGAGAACCACGTGTGCTCGACAATGGAAGGAGTTCGGGATTCGGGTTCGAATATAAAAATAGAATTCTCGGACGAAAACGCCAATCTATTTCGCCGGAAATCAATTCCCCGGGCCTCCACAATACGGCCCAGGATTTCCTGATGCTGAATCGCGCCATCCTCAATGACCAGATAAATCACTCCTCCCATCGACGGTTCACGGCGTTCAACGCTGCCGCTGCGGCTTCGTTTCCTTGAGGCCAGATATCGCCGGCGAATCGCCTGGAGATCAAAACTTTTTACAGTCAGAAGCAGCTCGAAGCGGTCAAATGCTTCTGGCTGAACTGCAAATTCCCGGAGGTCGTGAGTTATCTCCTGCATTGCATTAAGACATTTTGTAGAGAATCCCGGCCAGTTGGGCCGTTAACTGTCGGCGGCTGAATTGCCGTATCCTGGCGGGATCCGGTCCTTCGTTTTGTAATGAGCGGGCTTTCCATAATTGGTAAAGATATAAAATTCGATTCTTGATCGCTTCAAGATTTTGGGGATCGATCATTTGGCCGGCTCCCGTATCGGCAAGGATGCGGGCCGCATCACCATCTGGTGGTCCCAGCGAAAGAAATGGTTTCTCCGCGGCCAGGTAATCAAACAGTTTGCCGGTGAGGATGCCTTGATTTTCCGGGGCTTCCGGGATAATGAATAATAAGACAGCCGTTGCTTTCATGCGCTTGACCGCCTCCGAATGCGGAACATATTTTTCAATCACTGTGGATGGCAGTAACTGGTATTGATTCAATGTCTCAATGATCTGCGGGTGGGTCCGTCCGGTGAAGTGCATTTCCAGGTCCCGATGAAACTCCTGATTCTCCCGGGAAAGCAGCTGCAACGCCTTCCATAAGGCCTCCGGATTTTGGTTCGCTTTCAGATTGCCCACATAGGATAGAACAAACTTGTCCCGGGGATATCCCGCCGGACTTCCGGTGAAATCCTGCTCGTCATACCCGTTATAGATCACCTGAAATGAGCCCCGCTTCGTTCTCGAGTGCAATTTGTCGAGAATTGACGGGCTCACGCTAATGACCGAATCGGCCGCGGCTAACACCTTCTGTTCGAGAAATCCGTCGATTTTTTTCGCTAATGAAAGCCGTGGCAGAGTCTGGTAGTAGTAAATATCCGTCCAGGGATCCCGGAAGTCTGCCACCCAGGGTAATTGAAAGTGCTTCGCAAGCCAGAGGGCCGCCAATTGGGTAGAATGAGGGGGTGAACTGCTGTAAATGGCCTGAATATGCTGTTGCGTAATCGCTCGCGCACCCATCCGAAAAACCGGCCGGATCCAACCTGTTCGCCCATCCGGGATGAACAAATTGGCTCGAATCCAGCGGGCCAGCCCTTCCATGAATGTATCGGAACCTTGTTTTGCCAGCATTCCCACCGGCAGTGTCTGGTCCTTCCTCTTTCCCGTGATCCACCGGTAGAAGTTGTATGGCTCGATTCCCCCTACCCGGTGAACGGGCAGAGATTGTGGTAATTCGGCAAGCAGGGAGTCATCTCTGGCAGGGAACTCTCCATTTTTCACCGTAAGTACCACCGGGTTCCAACCGTATGCCGGGAGATATTTGACAAATTTCAAGACCCGCTGAACACCGGGCCCTCCGGCGGGTGGAAAATAATAGGTGAGTACCAATACCTTTTTCGGTGAGCCCCTCAAACGGCACCCGCTCCGGACTTTCCTGTCGAGCGTACCGGCAGATACCGTAAACCCGCGAGCAGCAATATCACGCCGTGCACAATCCAGACGGTGATATTTCCCGCAAGGATCGATGCATGGAACAGGGGAGCCTTGATTTCAAAATGCACAGTATGACTCCCCTGTGGCACCACGATTCCCCGTTGTAACGAGTTGACCCGATGGATTGTCACGGCCTCTCCGTCCAGGGTCGCCTGCCACCAGATGGGCAGATAATTTTCACTCAACACCAGCAAGCCTTCCCGGGGAGTTGACACTTCAACAGTGATTTGATTCGCATCAAAATGAGTCACCTCCGCGGACCCGGTTTGCTCCCCATCAGCGGTCGAAGAATCCAAAAGATCCTCAAATACAATCGCTTCCGTCCGGGGATCAAAACCTGCCTGGTTGAGAACTTGCCGTTGTTCCTGCCCCGCAGAAATGATCCGGGTCTGATATACCATCCAGGCTCGCGGGAACGGATCATCTACCTGATAGAGTATCCAATTTGTGTTCGGATCCTGTCCGATGGCACTGATATGATCACTCGATATTCGCTGGGTTGTTATCACATATTTGACGTTGAGTAATTTCACAATATTCCAATTGATATTATTGCCGGACTCTGTGGAATGATACAAATTCTCTTCAACCATCTTTTGGTAGATATGCATCTTCGCCGCATGATATCCGCCAATCGATTGATGAAAGTAGCTCCAGCGGTTATTACCGAACAAATCGCCGACAGGGAAAACACGGAAAAGGCCATCATCCTGCATAATATATTGATCAATTTGTGACTGGGTAAAGGGGGACTGATCTGCTTGTTGCGGGACGAATTCGTTCAAGAATCGGTTATCGATGGTATACATATCGATAAGCATCAATATTGCAAGCACCGGATAGAGGACAGTACGGGAAATATGTTTTTGGATATATGCCACCATCACTCCTGCGGTCAATAAACAGAATACAATTAGACGCCAGGCATCTGCTTTTAATATCTCAAGACGGGCTGTTCGAAGGAGCTGGAGCGTCTGTTCGGGATACCGGGAAAACTCCTGCGCCGATGCAAATGGCAACCCGCCCCCGATGAGAAGGGAGACCACACCAATAAGCAGGAGCCCACCAAGTATACTGCTGATAAATATCACCCATTTTCTGATATCATCTTTATGCAAGTGAAGCAATTTTTCGATACCGAATGCAGCGAAGACAGCTATGGAGAATTCTATCAGGAACAGAATCATGGAAGGGACGCGGAATTTATCGAACACGGGGAAATAATTAAAGAATATATCGAACACGGGAGAAAAATGTCTCCCGAAACTGATGAGCAAAGTTAGAATTGACATCACCGCCAGCGACTTCACCAATCGTCGTTTCCAGTAAGCAAACATCCCGAGAAATCCCAGAAAAACCGTGAGAATCCCCAGATATTCGGAGGAAGTTGTAAAGGGCATCTTCCCCCAGTAGGCCGGTATTGTCCTCCCCTGTAGTTGCGGGACGGCGTCACCGGTATATTCATATTGCGAAGTCCCGCCATAGAAATTCGGGATCACAAAGGTGACCATTTCCTCCGGAGGGAATGACCACTGAGTAGCATATCCCTTTTCCAATCCTCCAGCAGCTGATTGTGCTGTCTCTCCACTGCTCCCGCGGATACTATACGGGAGATACTGTCTGGTTAAGATTAGTTTGGGCGCGGCAATAATGCCGGCAAGAAGAATGGCGATGACTAGCAATCCCACCTGGGATCCCATTTTTTTCCATTCCTTCCGGCGAAAATACCCTACCAGATAAGGAAGGCCCAGGAATAATACGATAAATCCCACGTAGTAAACCAGCTGATAATGATTCGTTCTGGCTTCCAGGGCCAGTGCTAACGCAAGTATTAAAAAAGAAAGGAGCGAGGTGTTCTTCACAAAACAGATGAACGTCCAGGCCAGGAACGGACTGAACATGATGGCGCGCAGCTTTGTGTTATGCCCGGCGTTAATCAAACCGACATGGTGGGGTATGAGAAGAAAAATTAATGCGCCGAACATCGCAGAAAGCCATGACAGACCCAGAATTCGCAGAAATAAATAGAAAAAGAAGCCTCCGAAAATAAAATAGAGATACTGCCAGGGTAACAGGTCGTTCAACAGGTTGATTGCACTATCAATAGTGTAAACAGGAATGGGGACCGAGATGTTCGAGGCAGGCATCCCGCTGAAAATGTTGGATGCCCATAACGCAAGATCAGAATGAGAAGCATTATATTCCCGGATACTCTTCGATGCCCCTTCCCATGCCTGAATATCCGAGGCAGGGGGCCCCTGGTTTTGGAAAAGCATGGGCGCAAAATAGATAGTCATCATTATCACAATGATGAGCAATGCCAGACCGTGCTGTTTCCACCAGACCAAACTATCCAGATAGTTCTTGAGATCTTTGGGAGTTTTCATTGATTGTAAAGTGAAGTAATCAATTCGCTTATTTACTTAGCGATCTTGCGGAATGCTCACTGTGGCAACAGGTTCAAAATAGCCTGCCGGAGATGCTCCCAGGAAAACATGGGTAATATTTCTTCGATAGCACCCGCAAAATCGGTGGTGTTTCTATCCTGATGAAATTGTTTCACTCCCTGTGCTATGGCATGGGCATCCCCGGGAGCTACAAGATAACCAGTTTTTCCCGGAAAAACCACATCCGGTAATCCCCCGACCGTGGTTGCAATGACCGGTTTCCGGAATTGATACGCCAGGGGAATTACCCCACTCTGGGTAGCAGAAACGTACGGCAGCACCACCAGATTGGCCTGCCGGAAGTACCAGCCCACTTCTTCGTCCGGAATGTATCGGTTCATTATGGTAACCGCTGACTCAATATTCAATGATCGAATAAGGGCCTTATATTCTCCGACCTCCTGGTAGAATTCCCCGGCAATGATTACATGTACAGATATTCCTTCCTGGATCTCCGGGATTGCATATAACAGATACTTCACCCCCTTGTACTCCCGGATGAGTCCGAAAAATAACAGGGTGAGTTCCCGCTCCGGCAACTGCACCGGTGGCGTTAATCCTGGGGGAGGTTCCGGAAATTGTTGAAATGCCGGATGGACGTTGACCGTGATGTCAGCATCGGGACGGAAGCGTTGCAGTTGTTGACGTTCTTCGGTCGATTGGGTAATGAAACAGGCAATGTTATGATAGGCCAGCCGGAGCAGCAGGTGATCCAGTTTTGTGGATTCATGTGGAACGACATTGTGACATATCATCACCACCGGAATTTTCCGTTGCACCAAATATCTGGTCACTGCAAAATAGGCAAACGCGAAAAAAGGATGCCACCATTGACAGATCACAGCCCGGGGGGCCAGATTGGCGACAGAACGAGCGACCTGTCGCCAGGTGAAGGGGTTGACGGAAGAAATCACACGGGCAGAGGGAATAGACAGCGTGGGGGGTTTTTCAACAAATTGGGATGATCCCGGGAAGAGTATTTCCGGATAGAGCGTAGTGAAATTAATCAGCTGCACCGTACCAATCTCTGCGAAGGACCTGGCCAGTTCGACATTGTAGTTTGCGATGCCGCCCCGGAAAGGCGGGGCCGGCCCTAAAAATACGTAGTCAACCGAGGAGTGCGCCGGAGTCAGCATGACAGAATCAGGGGACTATTTGTCTGACTTGCGGACGGTCACGATCCCGGTCGGAATAGGCCAGCATTTCCCCGAGTAATCCGATGGAGAACAGCTGGACTCCCACAATGACCAGCAGGACTCCCAGAAAGAGCAGAGGCCGATTGCTCAAATTTCCTCCCATGAACCAGTAAACTGCCAGATAGACATTAATGATGAGCCCCAGAATCGTAAGAATCAGGCCCACCATTCCAAAGAAATGCATCGGCCGCTTGGTATATTTACTGAGGAAGAGTACGGTGATGAAATCAAAAAAGCCGGCGAAGAACCGGGAAATCCCATACTTGGTTTGTCCGTATTTGCGTACATGATGCGTTACCGGTTTTTCCGTAACCTTGAATCCCATAAAATGGGCCAGAACGGGGATATACCGGTGCAGCTCTCCATGCAGGGTCAGGTTCTTCACCACCTTCTTTCGATAGGCCTTTAATCCGCAGTTGAAGTCGTGAATTCTGATTCCGGTTGTGAACCGGGTCACCAGATTAAAAAACTTTGATGGAATAATTTTACTCAGCGGATCCTGGCGGTTTTGCTTCCAGCCCGAAACAAGATCATATCCATCATCCAGCGCGCGGATCAGGTCCGGAATTTCAGCAGGATCATCCTGCAGGTCCGCATCCAGGGTAGCGATATATCGCCCCTGCGCGTGTCGGAACCCTTCCATCAGGGCTGCGGCTTTCCCGTAGTTGCGGCGAAACTGGACGTAGTGCAGGGTGGCATATTGACTCCGGAGCTCAGGAATCAGCTGTTCGGTCCGGTCAGTGCTCCCGTCATCGACCAGCCAGATATCATACGACCCCGCGTAGTGTCGGTTGAGAACCTCCGAGAGGGCTCGCATCAAATCCGGCAGTGACTCCGCTTCGTTGTATGCCGGGATGACGACCGACACAGTCTTTTCTGTGTCAGCGGGCATAAGCCTGAACTTTTCGCCTTGCTATCTGAATGTCTTGATAATAAATGCTCAACAGCCGTTTCTCCTCCGGCTGAATGATTTTAATAGATCGGGGGAAATTGATGCCTTCCAATTCGATAAAGTTCTGCAGGTCAATCTCGGTTGTTACTCCGGTCCCGAGATTCAGCTCCCGGTACTTCACGACTTTGTTCACCCGGGAATCATACCAGTAGGTCTGATGTAATTCCGGTGATGTATAGTACAGCACCTGCAGATTATCCTGTAAGGAATCTGCGGTCAAGCTCTGCAGGGGATTTTCCGGGATGTTCAGTAAACCGGTAAGCAGCACTATAATATTTTGCTTTCCGGAGAAAAGGGCCGGCAGACCCGGGATTCCGGTATTTTCAGTGGTGCCGACATACTGTACATTCCCGGCGGGATCCAGAAAGATCAGATAATTCTCCTTGAATTCCAGGGTTCCCAGATAGCCCCCGAATGGGTGTTGTATTCGAATTTTGGCCGATTCGTAGGGCTTGACCTCTATTTCTCCCTTGATACGCCCGGATTGATCAGGGGTATCGATGGTTAAATTGGCTGTGCCCTGGTAGCTGGCAATAGTTGCTGCATCCTGAGAAATTCTTTTATATATCTGCTGCGGGTTCTGTTCCGTGGGGGTGAATCGAAACACCTGTCCGCTGCCACAACCAACAAGTAATGCTGCAAGCAGGATCAGGATATTAAAACGGGCGCGTACGAACAGGATCACGAGTTACTGTAATTTCTTTCGAATTAATGCGTTCTCGGGATTTTTCTCCAGGGCTTTTTTGTAAAATTCCTGCGCCATCTCCCGGTTCCCTAATTTTGAATACACATCCCCCATATGATCTAACACTTCGACATTGGTGCTATCCCGGTGAAGTGCTTCTGAGATGTATTCCCGCGCTTCCTCATACTGTCCCATTTTATAGTACACCCATCCCATGGTATCCAGATAGGATGCATTATTCGGCGCACGTTCCAGCGCCTTTTTGACAAACTCCAGGGCTGTTTCAAGATTTTTTCCCTGCACAGCATATAAATACGCCAGATTATTTAAATAGAGCGGCTCGTCCGGCACTGCCTCCAATAATTCCTTGTATATGACTTCCGCGGAATCTTGCTGACCGAGCTGGTCATATACAAAGGCGAGAAAATGTTTGGGCCGCAGCTGGTCGGGTTTTAGCGAAAGCGCTTCCAGCAGCTGCTGCTTCGCCTCCTGATACTGCTGCCCGGCATAATAAGCAATACCGAGCTGTTCATAGAGTTCAGCCTCGGGGGGATACATTTGTTTTGCTCTGCTGAGCACAGCGATTGCCTCTTCAGATCGTTCTTCATTACGCAGGGTAATGGCTAGATTGTAGTACCCCGCCAGGGTACTGTCAATGGCGTAGGCCCGATCCAGCTGGTTCCAGGCAGAGTCCTGCTGGCCGGTGAAGTAATAATTGATCCCGAGATGCTCGTACAGCTCCGGTTCATCCGGGAAATTTCGCACTCCCTGCGATAATACTTCAATGGCATCTTGGTAGCGCTCCTGCCTTCGCAACACGACCCCCAGACCAAAGTAACCGCCCAGAATATCGGTGTGGCGGTCCATAAGTTGACGATAATAGCCTTCTGCAGCGTTCAACGAATCTTGATTCAACGCAGCACCGCCCAGATAATACAGCACTCGCACATCGGTGGAATCCCCCTCGTCAAGGGGAAGTAGAGTGGAGTAGGCCGAATCCATCCGTCCGGTTTGAAAATACAATTCACCCAACAACGCAGCGGCATCAGAGTGAGGGTTCTCTGCAGCGATAGGCTGCAGTAAGGTCATGGCGGAATCCGCCCGTCCGGTTTCGGAATAGATAGTGGCCAGCTCGATCTTATATTGATCTTCCTCGGGATATTCCCGGATTAGCCTCCGTAAGATCCGTTTCGCCTTCTCATAATCTGACAGCCGCATATAGATATTCTGGGCTTTGATCAGATGATCAGT
>DATFLS010000108.1:0-8661 GCA_035267465.1 bacterium | reverse complement strand
CCCAATTGGCTTCAGAGGACAAGCTGGATCCGGTCATTGGCAGAGAACAAGAAATTGAACGAGTCGCGCAGATTCTGTCCAGACGGAAGAAAAACAATCCGGTTCTCATCGGTGAGCCGGGCGTCGGGAAAACGGCTATTGTGGAAGGACTTGCAACACGAATCGTCGAACATCATGTGTCCCGTGTCCTGTATAATAAGCGCCTGATTTCCCTGGACCTGGCAGCCATTGTCGCCGGTACGAAATATCGGGGGCAGTTTGAGGAACGGATGAAGGCCATCATGTCAGAATTGCAGGAGTCGAAGGGCGAGATTATTCTGTTCATAGATGAGCTCCACACAATCGTGGGTGCTGGTGGAGCGTCCGGATCTCTGGATGCGTCGAATATGTTTAAGCCGGCCTTAGCCCGCGGAGAAATCCAGTGTATTGGAGCGACTACGATGGATGAATATCGCAAGCACATTGAAAAGGATGGTGCGCTGGAACGCCGGTTCCAGAAGATAATTGTTCATCCGCCTTCCGTTGCCGAAACCGTGGAGATATTGCATGGCTTAAAGGATCGGTACGAAGAACATCATGGTGTTCGGTATACCATGGAAGCCATTCGGGATGCCGTGAATCTGAGTAACCGTTACATTACCGATAAATTCTTGCCGGACAAGGCGATCGATGTCATGGACGAAGCCGGTTCGCGCATTCATTTGAAGAATATCGTTGTACCGGATGAAATCCTTGACCTGGAGGACCAGATCGCCGATATCCAGGGTCAGAAGGAAGAGGTGGTGAAAGCGCAGCAATTTGAAGACGCTGCCGAATATCGGGACAAGGAGCGACGGTTACGCGAGCAACTGGATGATGCGCGGGAGCGCTGGCAACAAGAGGAACAGAAGCATATTGTTGAAGTCACGGATGATGATATCGCTGATGTCGTCTCCATAATGACCGGCATCCCGGTCAATAAGGTTGCTGAGTCAGAGTCGCAGCGGTTACTGAAAATGACCGATTCTTTGAAAGAGCATATTATCGGTCAGGATCGGGTACTGGAAAAACTCACAAAGGCGATTCAGCGCGCCCGGGCCGGACTGAAAAATCCGCGGCGGCCTATCGGGTCTTTTCTCTTCCTCGGACCAACCGGAGTCGGGAAAACGGAAACTGCCAAGCAGCTGGCGCGCTATCTGTTTGATTCCGAAGATGCCCTGGTAAAAATCGATATGTCTGAGTACATGGAGAAGTTTGCCGTCTCCCGTCTGGTGGGAGCGCCTCCGGGCTATGTGGGTTACGAAGAAGGTGGAGAATTAACCGAGCGCGTGCGCCGCAATCCGTACTCAGTGGTCTTGTTAGATGAAATAGAGAAAGCCCATCCCGATGTGTTCAATATCCTGCTGCAGATTCTGGAAGATGGGGTGCTGACGGACAGTTTGGGACGGAAAGTGGACTTCAAGAATACGGTGATTATCATGACCTCGAATATCGGGACGAACCGGCTGAAACATCAGACGTTCGGGTTCGGTGGTTCTGATGAAAAATCCGTCTACGATGCCATGAAATCGAAAGTGGAAGATGAAGTAAAACGGTTGTTCAGACCGGAATTTCTCAACCGGCTGGATGAGATCATCGTCTTCCGTCAACTGAACAAGGAAGATCTCACGGCGATTGTCGAGAACCTGATCAGCGAACTCCGGGAGAATTCACGGAACGAAGATTTCGAAATCGTCCTGACTGAAGAAGCCAAGAAGTTTCTGGTGAGTAAAGGGTACGATACCGAATACGGAGCCCGTCCGCTGCGCCGCGAGATCCAGCGGCGGATAGAAGATCCAATCGCAGAGAAGGTCTTGAATGGGGAACTGTCTGAGGAAGGCGTGATCACAGTTGATGTGAAGGGCGGAGAGCTGGTGTTTACACAGGAATCCATAGATACCGAAGAAATAGTGAACGATAAAAACTTGATGAACTAACCAAATCCAAAGAAATGACAAAAAGCCCCCGGTTCACCGGGGGCTTTTTTATTGGCCACACTCTGCGGTCATGACAATGCCTGCCACAATCGCCGATATTCCCTCCAATTTCTGTCAGAATGTACATATTTCTCCCGTTACAAATGGTTGGTATGATACTTGTAATGTAAGGAAGGAGATTGATACGACAATTTAGAAGATATAAAGGGAGGCAAAAGTCTTATGGGCAAAATAATTGGAATTGACCTGGGAACGACGAACTCCTGTGTGGCTGTAATGGAAGGCGGTGAGCCGACAGTCATTCAGAATGCAGAAGGGAACAGAACGACTCCTTCTGTGGTTGCGTTCAGCAAGGAGGGTGAGCGACTCATCGGACAAGCAGCCAAGCGACAGGCGGTGACCAACCCGGATAAGACTGTCAGCTCCATTAAGCGGTTTATGGGCCGTGCATATAACGAAGTGACGGAGGAAATGAAAGAGGTTGCCTTTACCGTAGAAAAGGGAGAGAACAACCTGGTACAGGTAGCCATTGAAGATAAGAAATATACCCCCCAGGAAATTTCTGCCATGATTCTGCAAAAAATGAGGCAGACAGCGGAAGATTACCTGGGAGAGAAAGTGACGGATGCAGTAATTACTGTTCCGGCCTATTTTAATGATTCCCAGCGGCAGGCAACCAAAGATGCCGGCAAGATCTCCGGTCTTAACGTGCGTCGAATAATTAACGAGCCCACGGCTGCGTCATTGGCATATGGACTTGATAAAAAAGGTGATGAACGCATTGCAGTATTTGACCTGGGTGGTGGCACGTTCGACATTTCCATCCTGGAATTGGGAGAAGGTGTCTTCGAAGTGAAGAGTACGAACGGCGACACCCATCTCGGTGGTGATGACTTTGACCAGCGCGTCATTAACTGGATCACCCAGGAATTTAAAAAACAAGAAGGCATTGATCTGTCAAAAGATCCGATGGCTCTGCAGCGATTAAAAGAAGCAGCTGAAAAGGCGAAGATCGAGCTTTCCGGCACGATGAAAACGGAGATCAACCTGCCCTTCATTACTGCAGATAGCTCCGGACCAAAGCACCTGAACCTCACTCTGACGCGCGCGAAATTTGAGCAGCTGGTTGAAGACCTCATTGACCGTACCCGGCAGCCCTGTCTGGATGCCCTGGATGATGCGGGTGCCACTGCCGAAGATATCGATGACGTGATTCTCGTCGGCGGTTCAACCAGAATTCCGGCGGTGCAGGAAGTTGTCAAGGAGATCTTTAAAAAAGATCCGCACAAAGGCGTAAATCCGGATGAGGTGGTCTCGATCGGCGCTGCGATTCAAGGGGGTGTGCTGGGCGGTGAAGTCGAAGATGTTCTGCTGCTGGATGTGACACCCCTGAGTCTTGGAATCGAAACATTAGGTGGAGTCATGACAAAGTTGATTGAACGCAACACCACCATCCCGACGAAGAAAACTGAAATTTTCTCCACGGCAGCAGATAGCCAGACATCGGTGGAAATTCATGTCCTGCAGGGTGAGCGAGAAATGGCCCGGGATAACAAGACAATCGGTCGCTTCCATCTGGATGGGATCCCGCCAGCACCACGAGGGGTGCCACAGATCGAAGTGACATTTGATATCGATGCGAATGGCATTTTGAATGTCTCCGCCAAAGACAAGGCGACTGGTAAAGAACAGAGTATCCGTATCGAGGCCTCCAGCGGATTATCCGAAGACGAGATAGAGCAGGCGGTTGAAGATGCCAAAGAGCATGCGAAAGAGGATAAGAAACGGCGCGAACTGATCGAAGCCAGAAACCAGGCGGATAATCTGGTCTATCAGACAGAGAAGAATATCGATGAATTTAAGGATCAGCTGTCTGATGAAGACAAATCCAAGCTGGAAAAAGCCAAAGATGACTTGAGTGAAGTGAAGGACAGCGACGATATCGACAGGATCAAGTCGGCGATCAAAGAGCTGAATGAAACCTGGAGTGAAATTTCCAGCAAGATGTACGACACCGCCAGAGCGCAGCAGGGAGCTGCCGGCGCCCAGCAACAGGCTGGACAGCAGGAAGCAACCGGGAAGGAAGAACAGAAAGCCGAAGAATCAGAGGTGGAGGATGCGGATTTCGAAGTTGTGGATGATGATGAAAAATAAAAGACACCGGTCGATCGAAACGGTGTAAATAACACAGCGATACAGGTAGAGCAATCTACTACAAATAGCGGGAGAAGGGGTACATCCGGTCACAGACTGGAAACTTTCTCTCGCTTTTGTACGTAATTAGGTTTGAACTTAATATGGACACTCGGGTAATTGTTTGTTAACATTAACAGATTGTATTTGACTAATATGACTGTTGCGTTCCTTCGGGATCGGCGGAGTTCCCATATCGTCACCAACGGTAGCACCGGCGTAATAGTCTCAGCAGAGAATCTGCCAAGGGATTGCAGAGCTCAGGAATGAAGCGCTGGATAACGTTTATCATCCTTATTCTTCTTGCCTGTGCGGTGTTTGTCTTCCTTATTTTCATGAAACCGTCACTTTGGACCGGCCAGTTGTTAACGTATTTCAACAGCCAAATTGAAGAGCGCTATAATATTCATATCAATGCCGGACGGCTTACCGGGAATATCCTGAATAATCTTTCCGGGTCCGACGTTGTCGTCACAACCCTGCAGGATAGCACCTTTTTCACTGCCGAGGGATTAAATATTCAATATTCCCTGTGGAAAATTATGATCGGAGAGTTTGCTATTGACGAGGTGCACATTGATAAGCCGATAATCCGGTATAATCAGGGATTGGATCTTCTGGTGGATCAAATCAGCCAGGTTCAGCCGCCAGAAGAACAACCAGTGATACCGCGTCAAAACCAATTTACCATTGACCGGTTATCCATTAATGAGGGCCAGTTTATATATCAATCCACCACAAACCGGGTAAATGTGAATAAAATTACCGGTGAAATGCGTATCGCACAGGGCGCAGAGGTTTTGACGATCACCGGAGAGTTCAGTTCGCTGCAGCCACCCGCAAGCCAGCAGACTTTGCGGAGTATCAAATTTCTGCTGCATCAGTTTCAGGATTCGGTGGTCGTGGATCATGCCGAATTCATGTATGATTCTGCGTCCGTACACCTCAATGGCACCTACCTGGAGCACCCACAACCCCATTTGCAGATGAATTACCTGTTTTCAAATATTGCGGCGGGCGCCATTCTTCGGGACCTTGGAATCCGGTTCCCTGCTGATGATCAATGGAATATCAACGGCACCCTGCAAACCGATTTTAACGAATATGCCCTCCACACCTCATTCTCTGGGAAATTCCGCGGCGCCAGTCGGAGCTCCGGTAACTTTCAGGCAGTGTTTTCCGATAACCATATCGCCATTTCCACCGGGGAATTTCAATTTAATGAGGGCCGGCTGAGCGTAACGGGGACGTTTACCAGAGACGAAGGCGGCAATGCTCATATTGCCGTTCGGGATTTGAACCTCGCGGATGTGTTGCCAGGATTTCCTGCATCTGATATCTCCGGAGAGGTGACCGTGAGAGAGACCAGCGGTGATATTGCCGCACCAAATGCCTCCGTTTCTGTTGATCTCGCAAAAACAGATGTCTACGATCATACTATCTCCGGAATTGCCGGAAATTTTCGGTTCCGGGAAGATACGCTCCAAATTGCGGACACACTGCGTGCCCGGGTCGACGGAATTGATATGGCACTCTCCGGATGGTATTCTCTGGATGGAGGCTTAGATGGTCTGGCACAATTCCGGACGAGCGACAGCAGATACTTGTCCGATCTCTGCCATCTGCCGGATTTTACCGGAAACCTCGAAGCCCGCTTACACTTTTCCGGAACGGCGGACACCACTGCGGTCAGAGGTGGTGTGAATCTCACTGATTTCCAAATGAATCACGTTGCATTCGATAGTATCGTTGCCGGAATGCACGTTTCAGATATCCAGCGGCTTCAGGGGGGCAATCTGGTTGTTCAGGCAAGGCATGGCCGGATTGCCGGGAAAAACATCGGTTACGGAAGCTTATCGATAGAGAGCCGAAAAGATTCGGTGTTTGTCCATGATATCCAACTTGAGGATAGCACAGGACACTTTTACGCTACGGGAAAATTCTCCCGCGACCTCTCCGGGAAAATCGACACGCTCATCATTCAGTATCAGGATATGTTCATTCATAACCGAACCAATATTCCGCTCAGAACAACTTCGAATGGGGTGCAAATTTCCCGGGGAATGATTGGCGTGAACGATGGGTTTATCACCCTTTCAGGGGTTATCCGGAATTTTGATTCTCTGGACACCAAAATTGAGTTCACGAACCTGGACCTGGGCCCGCTGAATAATCTGCTCCGAAAACCGCTTCCTTTCACCGGGAATGTCAGCGGTGAACTTGCCTACAGACGGGCAGCGGAGGACCAAGCAATCCAATCAGATATTGAAATTATCAATGCCGTCTGGCGCGATCTTCATTATGACAGAATTCAAATCATCGGCAATTATTATGATAAATTACTGGCTATTACCAAAGGATCTTTCCTCACTCCCGACGGCGGAGAGCTCACCATATCAGGTAAAATACCCCTGGCACTCGAATCTTCACTCCAGCGTGATTCACTGACGTTCATCTCGCAAACTCCCTTCGCTCTGGATATGCAGCTTAACAACATGCATCTGGTGGATTATACCCAGTTTGTACCCATCCCTCAGGACCTTGCAGGGATAGTATCCGGACAGGCCTCCCTGTCGGGTACCCTGGATTCGCCTGAAAGCACCATGCAACTGACGGTGAAGAACCCTGGCTTTGCCCGGCTGGAGGGGACGCAGTTGGATGCAAAGATTGCGTATCGGGAGAATAAACTCTTCTTTAACGAGTTGCGATTACAGGAAGCGGATGGTGGTCTCTATACAGGAACAGGGTTCCTTCCGCTGACCTTCAACCCTGTGCGTGGAGAGTTTCACCTCCAGCGAGATAATCTGATGGATCTCCAGTTTCATGCAGAGACTTCTCACCTCCAGTTTCTGGAAAAGTATCTCGGTGATCTGGAGGGCTTCACCGGAGAGTGTACCCTCGATTTATATGTTGTGGGGACTCCAAATACTCCAATTCGGAATGGTCACGCGATAATCAATGACGCCACTCTTGAGATATCATCATTGGAAAATGAAATCACGGGCGTTCAGGGGGACCTGCTGCTGCAGAATAACATCATGACTGTCAACGATTTTTCGGGATATATGTACGACACGCAGGAACAGGAGCTGATCGAGGGCTTCTTTAGTAGAATGTGGCACTGGTTCAGCAACGGATTCCGGCGGTCTGTGGGGCGACAGAAGCCGAACGTGTTTGTCGAGGGCAGTCTCGACTTTCAGAAATTTTTTAAGCCGGGATTGGATCTGCAGGTCAGTGGCGAGAATGTATACATCCGCACCTTACTGAGTGAGGTGGAGGGGTTGGTCGATCCGCAGATCTCGTTGGTCGGACGGGATACTCTGCATATTTCCGGAGATGTGGAAATCGCTGAAGAGTTGGTCATCCGCAAGGACTTCGCCCCACAGGATCTCCCAAAGAAACTGCCGACCGGGGAGGGAAAGGGACGGCATGTCGAGCTGAATTTACACACGGATTTTCCTGGGAACGTCTATATCAAAAATGCGCAGGTGAATGCGGAATTTGAGGGGGAAGTCTGGTTGATTCAGCATGGCCGGGAACCGTTGAATATTTCCGGGTCTCTGAGCGTACTGAATGGGAAATTCTATTACAATGATACGTTCACAATTGAGGAAGGTGAAATCTTTTTCGATCCGGTGGAGAACAATCCCCGCCTGAATATTGTCGCTTCCACCGAAATTGAAGATGTAACCATTCGAATCATTCTATCCGGCGAGCTGGACAATCCGAACATCACTCTGGAGTCTACCGGAGAATCTGATATGAGTGAGAGTGACATCCTCTCGCTGCTAACCTTCAATTCCCAGGTGGAACAGGAAGGGTTGGCCACTCCGGAATTTCAATCTATATTTACTACTTATCTGGAACGGCAGCTGGAAAGTTATGGCAGTAATCTGATGGGATTCGAGACGTTTGACGTTGAAACCCAGGGCCAGGGCTTACAGGATTTGAAAGAGGTCACAATTACTGTGGGGCAGCGGGTCTCGCCGAATTTATACTTTATCTATGGACGTGATTTCTTCGCCGGGACTCCCGGGACCAGGCTGGGATTGGAATATCAGGTAAATAAATATGTCTCATTTATCGGTGAAGTGGACGAAGAAGGGCATTATCATTTTAACTATCGTCTGAAATATAACTATTAACCTTCCTGTGCGTTTAGTCAAATCGTTTGGTTTCCTCTGCATTTTCCTCGGTACCCTGAGTGGACAGATTTTGTTCGGTCAGCAAGTCTTTCAGTCGGCGGTCTATCGGGTGACGGAAATCCATTTCTCCGGGAACAGCGTCTTCAGGGCGCCGGAATTACGGAGCCGTATGAACCTGCATACGGGAAGGTTCTCCACACTGGGACGTGCGGCCGAATTTAACAAACGGGTACTGCAACTCGATAAGATTATTATCACCACTCTCTACAAGGAACAGGGATATATCAATTGCTCGGTTCAGGATTCGTTCGTCGTCACTGAGAATCGAAAAGTGCACTTATATATACATGTGATGGAAGGGGAACAAT
>DATFLS010000107.1:0-14014 GCA_035267465.1 bacterium | reverse complement strand
GGATGTAAAATGCCTTAGGGTTAAGATTCTCTCTCCGAACCGCGGGAATGCGGATTGCCCCAAGACCTGGACACTCCGTGGACGTATATTGATCACTCCCTCCGTTCCCCAGGGGATGTCCGGAAACCAAACCGGACCTCTCCACCAGAAGACCGCCATCATCCTGGACACTTTATTGCAGTCTCCGGGTTCGGTTCCCGATTGCAGGGGACTACCACTGCAGAAGTCCGGAGACAACCCGGGGCCTCTCTGAAATCCACTATACACCGTTGCCTCCTTCGGCCGGTGTAATCGCCGGGAATACAATGGTTCTCCGCCCAAGAAATCACCGGCGCATATGCGGACACCGCAGAATCACCCCGAAGCACCAGTGCTGATTGTATGAGTCTGTTTTGAAAGTGTAGCGGAAATCTTTTGCAATTATCATATGTGGTTTCTATAGTGGTCTCTTGTATAGTTTGAGTGCAAAGTTCGGTTGACTGTTTGCATTCGCTGCTGTATCTTCTGGTGTTCTTTGAGAAAGCGAATCTGGTACAGGGAAGCCCGTGGAAATCGGGCACAGCCCCGCTACTGTGATCGGTGACGACCGCTGTCAGCAGCCACTGTTCCGGTGATCCGGGACGGGAAGGTGCAGCGGAAGGACGACCCGTCAGTCAGGAGACCTGCCGGATTCGGTACCGTGAACTACTAAACCTTCGAGGGCGAGGTTAGGTTGAGTACATTTCCCGGTTTTCAACCACAGAGATCATCTCAGGCCTTCCCTGTTTTGCGGGAAGGCTCATGCGTCAACTGAGATATCTCTTCCTTTACTGTATTGTTTTCACCGCATCTTTATCCGCGCAGTCGGTAACCAACATCTCCGGGGTGGTCCGGGATTCACTGACTGGGCAACCTGTTGCGGATGCGGCGGTGACTGTGGCGGGCACGTCCACCGGCGCGTACACCACGGCCCGGGGTGCATTCTCCCTCACAGGTCTCTATCAGGGAACGTATCAGATCACTGTTTCTCACATCGGCTATCAGCCCCGGACGGTACGTGTCAGCACAGCCGGGGATATGCCGGTCCATCTCACGGTGCAACTGCGCTCCAGAAGATATCAACTGCCTCCGGTGATTGTAGAGGCGGATCGCGCCGGATCGCAGGTCGAACAGATATCCCGGGCGGAGATCCGGGCGAGCCAGGCTCAAACCCTGGACGAGGTACTGGCTCATCATCCGGAAGTTTCGGTGAGCACCCAATCATCCACCGGCGGTTCGCAGGTGCGTATCCGCGGAAGCCACGCCAATCAGGTTCTGGTCCTGCTGGACGGCGTTCCCCTGAATGATCCGATAACCGGCTCGGTGGATCTCAGTCAGATCCCGGCCGGTCTGGTGGAACATATCACCATCCGTACCCGGGGCAGCAGCGCGGAATATGGTTCCGGCGCATTTGCCGGCGTGGTCGATATCCGCACCCGCTCCCGGCCGCTCAAGCGTCTGCAGATACAACCCAGTATCGGAACGCCCGGACGTACGGGAGTGTCCGGAGAATTTGCCGGGGAACTCTCTGCCCGGACTTACAACCTGTTCGCGGAACACCGGGACTTCCGCAATGACTACCGGTACACCTACCGGCGTCCGGACGGCACCACTGTCCGGGACACCCGGCAAAACGCCGATTTCCGGATGCAATCTCTGCAGGCAGGGATGACCAGATCCACCGGCTCCGGCCGGGTGAATGTGCGTGCAAATTATCTGATCTCACAGCGCGGCATCCCCGGGAGAATTTATCAATGGACGCCGTACGCCAGATCGGATGACAGGCGATTCGGTCTCTCGGGTTCCTGGCAGCAGCAATGGCACGCGCTGGCCCTTCACTTGCAATCCAGCTATGGGCAGGCGACCAGCGATATGCAGAACACCCCCCCGCCTGATGCACCACTCAAATATCGTACGGTCCCGCCCTATTCCATCGGGTACACTCACCATTCCCTCCGGAACCGGCTGCAGATTACTCACCAAACGGCTGATTTTTTATCTCTGGAAGGAGACGTGCAGTATCAGCGAACCGGATTTGAACAACGGGATACAGCCTCCGACTTTGCCGGTCCAATCCATGCGACCGAGAAACAGTACGGAACCGGATTCGGCGGCAACATCCATCTCTCGCTTCCAAGGAGGGGTTGGCGGGTGGCCCTCCAGCCGATGGTGCGCTACTCCCATATCGACGTGCAGAGCAGCAGCCAGGGGTTCACCTATCCGTTCCCAAGTTATAGCCTGCACCTGTCACTCTCCTGGGATGGATTGATTTCCGGCTCGGTTTATGCCGATGCAAACCGGTCGTTTCGCATCCCGACGTTCGGTGATCTGTTCTACCAGGCGTTCCGGGTGTCGGGCAATCCGGACCTGCGTCCGGAACAGGGAACGGAACAATCTCTCGGGTTGCGGCTGTCCGGTGACGGGCGGTTTTCTGGCTCCCTGAATGGGGAGATCTTCCGGAAAACGGTCACCGATCAGATCATCTGGGTGACCGGTTCGTTCGGGAACTTCACCCCCACAAACACCGACAGCCGGATCACCGGGCAATCCGTCTCTTTCGACTGGGAGCTGCCCGGCGAGTGGTTGTTCGGAGACGCGTATGTCGAGCATCTGAGGGCCCTGGACAGGACACCTAACCATGCGGTCTTCGACAAGCAGCTGCCGTTCCGACCGCAATATCGCGCCCAGTTCTCACTGGGAAGCCGGCTGGACTGGCTGGAGATCACTTACTATCATCGTTACCGGGGCCAACAGTTCATCACCCGATCGAACACCAAAGTGCTGCCGGCCCATGACCTGGGAGACCTGACCTTCTCCGTTGATATTGAACCGCCACCGGTCCTCCCATTCGATATCACCGCCGGGGGACGCCTTGAGAATCTCTGGGATGTCTCATACCGAACCATGGATCGGATGCCCGAACCCGGCCGCACTTTCCTGATTTCGATCACCCTGAGCTATCAACCGTAACATGAAAGAGGAGTATACTCGTGTCAGCTATAAAGAAAGTTTCGCCCGTCAACGTGCTCACAATATGCATGCTGATTATCACAGGCTTCTCCGGGTGTGACGTCTCGCCAACCCAGCCGGAGCAGGATGTCACCGGGGCGTCGCTGTTCGTGATGAATGCGCTGTCCCAGACCGTCTCCCGGATATCACTGGTAACGGAAGAGGTGGATTCGGTGTTCGCCTATACCGAGGCTGTTCCCGGCGATATGGCACTGCTGGGGGACAGGCTGCTGGTGCTCAACTCCATTCCGGCCTCGCTGCAGGTGATTTCCCTGCAGGACACCACAACCCGGCAAACCTATAATCTGACTCCCGGCAGTAATCCGTATGATCTGTACGCCACCTCTGAGCATCTGTATGTCAGCGGCTTGAATTCCGGGCAATTGTATATCCTCGATGCGGCGAACTACCGGGTCATCGATTCAGTGGGCGTCGGAGCCGCGCCGGAGGGTGTTGCCGCAGATGAATCACTGATCTATGTTGCCAGCAGCGACGGATGGCAGCAGGGATACGCGCATTCGGCCGTTCATGTGCTTTCCAGAAGGAGTTACGCCCCGGTCGATACGGTCCCTGTGCATCCCAACCCCCAACGGCTGGCGCTGGCGACGGATGGCATGTTGCACGTGGTATGCACCGGCAACTACGTGGATGAGTTCGGTGTGGTTGAGGTGATTCATCCGGTGACCCTGTCTGTGGAAACCTCGCTGCAATCGGGCGGGGCTCCGGGGTACATTCTTCTTGCCACAGATGACCGCGCGTTCCTTTCGGCCTTCGGCATGGAATTCGACCAGGGTTCCGCCGGGTTTCTCTACACCTATAATCCCGGCGATTTCCAGCTCCTGCGGGACAGTGGGAATCCCATCGAAGTCGGCTACGGGGCCATGGGCATGGCATACGATCAGGAACAGAATCTGGTGTACGTGGCGAATTTTAAGGAGAATACGGTGCAGGGGCTTGATCCGCAGACCTACCAGATAAACAGTACCTATCCGGTTGGTGACGGACCGCAATCTGTGACCGTGTATCGACCCCGGTGATCCCTTCTGGGAGAGTCAATAGGACCGGAACATTTTATTGATTGAATGAGCGGCCTGCCCGGAATTCAATCGGAGTGGTGGGTGAGATATTGACGTAATCGCTTGAGGATCGTCGGGTTCTGTAATTTCTTCAGGCCTTCGGCTTTGATCTGGCGGATGCGTTCCCGGGTCAGATTATACTTCTGACCGATCTTTCCGAGCGTCTGGGGATATTCTTCACCTATTCCATAATACAAACGGATGATATCGGCTTCCTTCGGTGACAATGTCTTCAGAGCCCTCTCTATCTCATATCGCAGCGAGGGATCATCGAAAATGGAATCGGGCTCATTGGTCTCATTGGAAGGAAGCACGTTCAGCAGAGTCATATTCTCATCACCATGCGGTTCGTCCATCGATTTTTCGCGCCTGGCAACCTTCCGGGCTTTTGCAATGGCGTCACGTTCCGTATCCATCGCTTCGGCGATTTCCTCGTCGGACGGCTCCCGGCCGAATTTTCGGTGGAGCTCCTCCGAGGTTTTCCGCACTTTGATGATTTCGCTGACCCGGTTCATGGGCAGCCGCACCGTGCGGGATTTCTGGGATATCGCTTCCAGAATCGCCTGCTGTATCCACCAGACCGCATAGGAGATGAACTTGAAGCCCCGGGTTTCGTCAAATCGGAATGCCGCCCGGATCAAACCCACGTTCCCCTCACTGATGAGATCCTCCAGTGTTAATCCCCGATTCTGGTACTTCTTGGCCACACTCACCACAAAGCGAAGATTGGACCGCACCAGAGTATTCAATGCTTCCCGATCCCCTTCTTTTGCCAGTTTCGCCAGCTGGATTTCCTCTGACGGTGCCAACAGATCCTCTGTGTTAATTTCTTCCAGGTATTTCTGGAGCACCCGATTTGCTCGCCCAGGCATCTTGTTCATATAATCTCCTTCATCAAATCCTTCAGAACTACGTTTGCTCTTGAATAAAGTCCGTCAGTATACAACAGGGAGAGGAAACTGTTCCCCTCAAATATGCCAGTCCATTCGAAGACCCGTGAATTTGGTTCCTTGCGGGTAAAGTAAATACATTAAGTCTCCAAGTCTATCAAATTAATCTTCTAAAAACATGCAGAGGGAAATTATTGAGTATGTTTCAGCATCCCTCAATTCTCTTGATGAGTGTTTGTTCTCTTTCCTGTCCGTCCCCGGGCGGCAGTACCGCACTGATCGGACTGGCGCTCACGGCGGGCAAACATTCGTAACTTCCGTCGGAGCTGCCCGCTCATTTTCGGAACCGCTTATCACTCCTGAGCCCGGACACTGATTTCACCGAGTTTTCCAGCCACCCCAATGTTCGCTCTTCCAGGAGTTCAAATTCAGGCACTGCCGGTTTGATATCCAGGAGAGGTGTGCCGTCGAGTATATCCACATTCGCTATTGTCAGGATATTTCCGTTCACTTCGAGCAATCTCACCGTGGATAACCCAATCGGGTTGGGCCGGCGTGGCGCCCTGGTTGCAAGGACGCCCCGTTCCCGGTTATCCAGAAATGGTACGACCTGCAAATCAAAGCCTTCCGATCTATGGAAGTGATAAATTAAATGAATATGGGAGAATCCCTCCAGATCCTTCAATCCTCCGGCATACTGCTCTTCCACCTCCACCGTACCCTCTACTCCCCGCGCTCCCGCAGGCTGAATGGGCATGCCTGCAATTTGCGTGAACGGCGAATGGATAATCCCAATCGAACGATATTCGATGACACTCATGACGATTGCTCCCGGTTCCGTTGAAATACCTTCCCTGGTAATATAGTATGAAACCCTACTCCGGGCATACGAATTATCCGTCTGTCTGGTCGATGTGCCCATTTTGTAAAGAACGGCTCCCGAATCGGAACGCGTCGGAAATAAAAACCTACCCAATTCACAGACTGTACTCCCGGAGCTCCGGCGACTGAGACAGACTATTTTCTGTTGAATTCCATTAAAAAATATCTTAACTACCAAAACTTGACAGGGTACGTTACACCGTTATTAAGCCGGATAGTGCACTATGGACACGACGATATTTACCGTAGCACTGATTATATTTGCAGGGATTGCGTCCCAGCTGCTGGCGAGTAAATTCAAATTCCCGGCGATTGTCCCGTTACTTCTTGTGGGAGCAGCACTGGGCCAATTGGGTGTTCTGAGAGTTGAGTTGTTAGGACGCGGCCTGGAAACCATTGTACATATTGGCGTCGCAATCATCCTGTTTGAAGGCGGTCTCAGTCTCCGCCGGGTTGACTACAAAAATGCTCCCCGGACGATCCGGAACCTTATCACTATCGGGCTGCTCATTACCTGGGTGCTGGGCGCCCTGACCGCCTACCTAATTTTCCCCGAACTCCGCACCGAAACCGGCCTGTGGGTGGCGGTGTTATTCGGCGCCTTAATCACCGTGACCGGCCCCACCGTAATCATGCCGCTTCTCAAGAGCGTACGCACCAATCAACGCATCTCGACTATTTTAACCTGGGAAGGGATATTAATCGATCCGATCGGCGCCATTCTGGCGGTGGTTATTCTGACGTTTATCGAAAATCTCTCGCCTGGCACCGGCGGGGGTCTGATCGTCCGGGAATTTTTACGCAGCCTGGCCATCGGAGCATCCATCGGCGTGGGCAGCGGCGTATTGATGAATTACCTGTTAAACAAGCGCCGGCTGATTCCCTGGGAGTTGCGCAATCTGTTTGTTCTCTCTGCCGTCATCGTGATCTATGCGCTCTCCGACTGGCTGCAGCATGAAACCGGCGTGCTGGCCGTCACCGTTACCGGACTGCTGCTGGGCATCTTCAAACCCACCGGGATCGACGAAATAGAAACCTTCAAGGGACAGCTCACCACGCTGATGGTGTCATTTCTGTTCATCCTCCTGGCCGCAAATCTGGATCTGGAACGGATGATGAATTTGGGCTGGAGAGGAGTCCTGCTGCTGGGTGTGGTTATTTTTATCATTCGGCCACTGAATATCTTTGCGTCCACCCGGAATTCCGGATTGAACCTGCGGGAGAAACTCTTTCTCTCCTGGATTGCTCCCCGGGGAATTGTCGCGGCAGCCGTGGCTTCGCTGTTTGCGACGAATCTCAGTCAAATCCCGGGTTACGAAGACATCGCTCCCTACCTGGAGAGCCTGACGTTTCTGATTATCGGCGGCACCGTGTTCCTGCAGGGCGGCACGGCGCGATATGTGGGGAACTGGCTGGGGGTGATTCAGCCGGAACCCCGCGGGTTCCTGTTCGTGGGGGCCAATTCCCCTGCGCGCCAACTGGCAAAAGCCATCAAATATGTCGGGTTCCCGGTCCTGATGATGGATACCAGCAGTTCGCACTGCCGCGAGGCGAAAAAGGAGGGACTCGACTCGGTGCGCGCTGATGCCCTGGCGCCGGATACTTTCGAGGAAACTCCGCTGGAAGGCATCGGCAATCTGATTGCCATGACGCCGAACGCCGAGGTAAATATTCTGGCCTGCCAGCAGGGCGCAAAATATTTCGGCACGGATCATGTCTTCCGCATCCGGCTGCAGGATGAGAAAGAGGAACCCAGAGAGGAACGCCAGCTTCGCGACGAAGGGATCCTCCTGTTCGAGGAAACGATGACACTCAGTGTGCTCCAACAGCGGTTGCGTCACGGACAGGATTTCTACTGCACGGAGTATGCAATCGATACTGAGGAACAATTAGAGCAAGAGGAAACCGAACACGCGCCCCTTTTCTATGTGAAGAACGACCATCTGGAACTGGTCGCGCCGGATATCGAAATCCCGACGGGCGCGCAGGTGGTCTGTTTCGGCGAAACACCCGAATCATCCTCATTGCTCCCGGACAATGGGGGGCATATTTCCGAGAGTTCCAACGGATCATGACCTGTCGCCCAGCCCGGCTCTGTTGAAAAGTCGGCCATGATCACAAAGCACGGGACACGGCACCGGAAGCCTCTCTGCCGTCTGAATTCTGCTTGCTTTTGCCCCGGGAGGCGTCTAATTTGTTCCGTAAAAAGTATGTATCCAGTGTAGTTATGTAATTCATGCAACTACTATTTAACTCATATGCCAGACTTTCATTTAACCCTCCTGATCCCGGGAGGGTTTTGCAATTTCAGGGTATTCAGATTCGTATCAACCGAAGGAGGAGCCAATGTATGTTCCGTATCAACATCTTGATTTAACGGACTTCTCGCAGCCGGAGAATGTGAAGATCATGAAACAATCTCTGGCCAGAGTGAAATCCGAATTCGGCAAGACGTATCAACTGATTATCAACGGAGAGCGCATTACCGGCGACGGCACCATGCACTCATACAATCCTTCCAGGAAGACCGAGGTGGTCGGGACGTTCCAAAAGGCCCTGCCTCAACATATCGATCAGGCACTTGAAGCAGGCTGGACGGCCTTTCGGGAGTGGAGCCGGATGAGTCCGGAAACCCGGGCCGCTATTTTTCTGCGCGCGGCCGCCAGGATGAAAGAACGCCGTCTGGAACTGGCCGCCTGGGAGGTCTGCGAGGAGGGGAAAAACTGGGTGGAAGCGGATGCGGATGTGGTCGAAGCCATCGATTTCCAGGAATATTATGCCAGAGAAGCCATCCGGTACGGCCAGCCACAGCCACTCCATCCGTACGAGGGCGAAAACAACGAATATTTTTATATCCCCCTGGGAGTGGGAGCTATCATCCCTCCCTGGAATTTCCCCCTGGCGATTATGTCGGGAATGACGGCGGCGGCAGTGGGTGCCGGAAACTGCGTGATACTGAAACCATCACCTGACTCCCCGATGATGGCAGCAAAATACCTAGAAATCCTGGAGAAAGAAGGTTTGCCCGAAGGGGTGGTGAATTTGGTGACAGGCGAAGACGATACCATCGGAGATTATCTGGTCGGTCACCCGCGGACCCGGTTCATCTCGTTTACCGGTTCCCAGGCGGTCGGGTTGCATATTAATGAGCTGGCCGCCCGACCGCAGGCGGGGCAGAAGTTTCTGAAGCGGGTCATTGCAGAGATGGGAGGGAAAGACGCCCAAATCGTGCTGGCGGATGCCGATGTGGAAGCAGCGGCGGAAGCAGCGGTCATCGGCGCGTACAGCTACCAGGGACAGAAGTGTTCCGCCTGCTCCCGGCTGATCATCGAGGAGGCCGTCTACGAGGATGTGCTGGAGAAGGTGATCCGGCGGGCCAAGGAAATTGAGGTCGGGCCGGTGGAAAAGCAGGAAAACTGGATGGGACCGTTAATTAACGCGAAAGCCGAAGAGAAAGTCCTCCGGTATATCAACATCGGTAAGCAGGAGGCCACCCTGGTATTGGGCGGAGAGAAAATGGGCGATCAGGGCTATTTTATTGAACCGACCATTTTCGAAAACGTGAAACCCGGTTCGCAGATAGAACAGGAAGAAATATTCGGACCGGTGCTATCGGTGATTCGGGCCCGCGATTACGACCATGCGCTGGAAATTGCCAACGATACCGATTACGGATTGACCGGCGGCGTCTTCACGCAAGATCAACGGAAAATCGAGCGGGCGAAACGGGAGTTCCAGGTAGGGAATCTCTACTTTAATCGGAAGATCACCGGTTCGCTGGTGGGTATCCAGCCGTTCGGCGGGTTCCGTTTATCCGGCACCGACGCCAAAGCCGGCGGACCGGACTATCTGCTCAATTTTCTGCAACCAAAGACTATCACACAACGATTATAAATCCGGTCAGGTGAGAATACAAAATATGCCCGCGCAACTGCACGATTTTCTGGAATGGGTCCACTGGTTCGGTTTCTGTTGACCTGTCGAGATCCTTGTCGAATCTGACACAGACGTTACTATCTGAATTTTGAAACCTGGAGAATCGGTATGGTGAAGAAAAACGTTGTGATAATGGGTGCAGCCGGGCGGGATTTTCATAACTTCAACCTCTGTTTCAAAGATAACCAAGCCTATCACGTAGTGGCGTTTACCGCCACGCAGATCCCGAACATTGAAGGCCGCCGGTACCCGCCGGAGCTGGCCGGAGACCTTTATGCCGAAGGCATTCCTATCATGCCGGAATCAGATTTAGAATACATCATTCGGAAAGAAAAGGTATCGGAGGTGGTTTTTTCCTACAGTGATGTCTCACACGAGTACGTTATGCATACGGCTTCCCGGGTTTCCCGGGCGGGTGCCGACTTCCGTTTGCCGGGGACCACAAATACAATGTTGCAAAGCAGCAAACCGGTAGTGGCAGTCTGTGCGGTCCGGACGGGCGCCGGGAAAAGCCAGACCACCCGGCGGGTGGCCGGCCTGCTCGCCGATGCAGGGAAAAAGGTCGTGGTGATCCGGCATCCCATGCCGTACGGAAATCTGGTCAATCAGAGAGTGCAGCGGTTTGCCAGCATCGAGGACTTGCAGCAACAGGACTGCACCATCGAGGAGATGGAAGAATACGAACCGCATATTAACCGGGGATCCGTGGTGTACGCCGGGGTCGATTATGAGGCCATTCTGGCCCGGGCTACCGACGAAGCCGAAATCATTCTCTGGGACGGCGGTAATAATGATACGCCGTTCATTACACCGGATATCCTGATCACGGTCACAGATCCTCACCGGCCGGGACATGAGATCCGCTATTATCCGGGTGAAACTAATCTGCGAATGGCCGACGCAATCGTTATCAATAAAATCGACACTGCGGAGCAGGCCGGGATTGCGGAAGTTCGCGCAAATATTAGTACGTATAACCCGGACGCGATGATCATTGAAGCAGCGTCACCCCTGCAGGTGGACAATCCGTCTGCCATTCGCGGGAAGGCAGCGCTGGCAGTGGAAGACGGCCCCACCCTCACACATGGCAATATGGAATATGGCGCGGCTGTGATCGCCGCCCGCAAGTTCGGGGCATCCAACCTGGTTGATCCCCGGCCCTACCTTACCGGCTCGCT
This sequence comes from bacterium, assembly GCA_035267465.1. Lineage (GTDB taxonomy): Bacteria > Fidelibacterota > JAANXI01 > JAANXI01 > JAANXI01 > DATFLS01. The sequence continues at coordinate 3,025 of DATFLS010000107.1, read as the reverse complement.
GCAGAAAATCTTTGCGCAGTATCCCAATATCGGTGCGCTTCTCCCGGCAATCGGATACGGCACCCGGCAAATCAAGGATCTGGAGGCCACCATTAATCGCACGGAATGCGATGTTGTCGTGATTGGCACGCCCATTGACCTTCGACGAGTCGTCACGATCAGGCATCCCACCGTTCGTGTATCCTATGATCTGCAGGAAATCGGACAACCGACCCTCCGGGATATTCTGCAGCCGGTGATCTCATGAGTTTCGGGAAAACCGCCGTAGTTGCGCTCGGAGGAAATGCTATCAGCCCGAAAGGCGAACCGGATACGATTGCGAACCAGTTCCGGCATACCAGGGAAAGTCTGGCTGCAATTATGCACCTGGTGAATGAGCACTACCAGCTGGCCATCACACACGGGAATGGTCCCCAGGTGGGAAACGCCCTGTTTCGGGTGGAACTCGCCCGGGGAAAAGCACCGATACTGCCGCTGGGAGTGTGCGTGGCAGACACCCAGGGCGGAATGGGATATATGATTGAACAATCACTGCAGAACCGGTTACGGCAACAGAATATCGACCGGCAGGTGGTCACAATTGTTACTCAGGTCATCGTGGACAGTAACGATCCTTCGATACAAAATCCGACTAAATTCATCGGACAATTCTACGAGGAATCCGAGGCGAAGCAGCTGGCAGTGCAGAACGACTGGACCGTCAAATACGATTCGGGCCACCAGTCCTGGCGCCGGGTGGTGCCCTCCCCCAAACCCCAGGAAATTATCAACTGGAAACCAATCCGGCAGTTAGTAGAAGCCGGCACTATGGTGATTGCCTCCGGCGGCGGTGGGATTCCGGTGTATATTGATGAGAACGGCGATTACGAGGGGGTGGATGCAGTGATTGACAAAGATCGTGCGGCAGCAATTCTTGCCAGAGATATCAGTGCCAGCGAGCTCTTCATTATTACAGATGTTCCGGAGGTGTATCTGGATTATGGGAAAGCAACTCAGCGACCGCTCCGGGAAATTCACCTGGCGGAGGTGAAAACCCTCTATTCGGAGGAGCAATTTCCCCCGGGATCCATGGGACCGAAAATAGAAGCCGCCATCGCCTTTCTGGATCAAGGTGGGGAACGGGTGATTATTACCTCCATTGAACACCTGGCAGAAACCCTCACCGGTGATCGTGGCACGGTTATATTTCCTTAAATCATTCATTAATAATCAAGCGAAATTTTATTAATTTCAGGAAACAAATTGAGGACGAAACCGGGAGCGTACCATGAAAATTCATGAATATCAGGCGAAAGAAATTCTGCGACGATACGACGTTGCCGTTCCGGAAGGGCAGGTAGCCGCATCTCCTGAGGAAGCCCGAACCATTGCAGAGAACCTGGGGGGAGATACCGTCGTTGTCAAGGCGCAAATCCATGCAGGAGGCCGGGGCAAGGGCGGCGGTGTGAAGTTGGCGAAATTTCCGCAGGAAGCGCGGGAATTTGCCGCTGAGATGCTGGGAATGAATTTGGTGACTCATCAAACCGGACCGGAGGGCAAGGAAGTGCATACGGTGCTGATCGAGCAAGGCGTGAATATCGCCCGCGAGCTGTACGCCGGTATCGTACTGGATCGTGGCGTCGCCCGAAACGCCTTCATGGTTTCCACGGAAGGCGGGGTTGAAATCGAAGCCGTCGCGGCGGAGACACCGGAAAAAATTCTGAAGGAATGGATAGACCCGGCCGTGGGCTTTCGACCGTTCCAGGCCTCCCGGTTAGCCTTTGGTTTAGGCTTGACCGGCTCCCAGGTGAAATCCGCGGTGAAATTTTTCCGGAGCCTCTACCGGGCCTACCGGGAGACGGACGCTTCTCTGGCAGAAATCAATCCCCTGGTGGTTACATCGGACGGAGATGTACTGGCCCTGGATGCAAAAATGAATTTTGACGATAATGCCCTTTACCGGCATCAGGATATCCTGGATTACCGGGATGTCACTGAAGAAGACCCGGCCGAAATCGAGGCATCAAAATACGATCTGAATTATATCAATCTGGATGGGAACGTGGGCTGTATGGTTAATGGCGCAGGATTGGCAATGGCGACCATGGATATTATTAAATTATCCGGAGGTGAACCTGCCAACTTTCTGGACGTGGGGGGTGCGGCTTCTCCGGAAACGGTGCAGCAGGGGTTTAAGATCATCCTCCGGGATACGAAAGTGCAAGCGATTCTGATCAACATCTTTGGAGGGATTGTCCGCTGCGACCGGGTGGCACAGGGGATCATCGATGCGCTGGAAGGTATGGACGTCAAAGTTCCGGTGGTGGTTCGGCTGGAAGGGACGAATTCCCGGGAAGCGGCCGAACTACTGGAAGCCTCGCCCCTGGAATTCTCTGTGGCACAGAGCTTACGGGAAGCAGCCGAAAAATCCGTTGCGGTTGTGACATAACTTTACGAAGGAGTCAGGCATGAGCATTCTGGCAAACAAAGACACACGACTGATAGTACAGGGTATCACCGGCAGCGAAGGATCATTTCATACCGAGCAGATGGTAGAATACGGCACGAATGTCGTCGCCGGTGTTACGCCGGGAAAAGGCGGGCAAACACACCAGGAGATTCCCGTGTATAATACCGTGCGGGAAGCCGTACACCGCCACGAAGCCAATGCTTCGGTTATTTTCGTTCCGCCGCCGTTTGCCGCCGATGCGATTCTGGAAGCCGCGGAGGCGGAACTGAACCTGGTGGTGTGCATCACCGAAGGGATTCCGGTTCAGGAGATGATCCAGGTCCATCACTATCTCCAGGGAACACCGACCCGGCTGGTGGGGCCCAACTGTCCGGGAGTCATCACTCCCGGTGAGGCCAAAGTGGGGATTATGCCGGGCTTCATCCACAGCGCCGGTTCGGTGGGTATCATCTCCAGGAGCGGAACGCTCACTTATGAAGCAGTGCATCAGCTGACAGAGCACGGGTTGGGACAATCCACCGCAATTGGCATCGGAGGAGATCCCATTATTGGCTCGACTTTCACCGATTTATTGGC
>DATFLS010000106.1:0-6742 GCA_035267465.1 bacterium | reverse complement strand
GCCATCGCCATAATTCATGATGTGTCCAATCTTGTCACAGATTTTGTTCGACGTTTGGGGCATCCCGGGAGACATAAATCCGATGTAGTCTGCTTCTATTTGAAAATCAATATCATCAGCATGCAAATTATACTGAGGATGTCCTGACATTGGCGGCATAATCCCGTCTAAAAAGTTCTTTCGTGCTTTCCGGTTTGCATGAAAAAGTGCATATCCGGCATTCGCAAACGATTCCGCAAATTTTTCGGCGGGTGCAGCCATTCCATATTCATCCATTGTCATCATAAAACTCATCTGTACATACAGATCGTCTTCGTAAATAGAATTTCTTACACTGGCAGGATCCCAGCGGATTTCATCTTCATTGATTTCGCTATTGTATGCAAATTCCGTTGGTCCGCCGTAGGAAACACCGATCATTTTTCCGGCCCAACCACCTTTGATTTTATTCTTTAATTCAGTGACTGAGATTGATCGGGTCCGCTGCTGACTACATCCAATAAGTAATGAAGCACATAAGGTAAAAGTCAATGGTAATAAGAATTTTCTATTCATATCATTTTCCAATCCATCCTTCGGTTAGTTAAATTTGGTGGTTAGAGCAAATTATCTCCTGCAATTAGGACAGTGCACCATCGCTCCGTCCCTATCTCACCGTCTCAAGCCTGGACTGCATCTGTTCTTGATCTTTTTGTCTGATTCTCCGGAATACCTTTCCCAGACGATGGGCGATTGCGCTGAAATCCCTGCGATTTGCCTGGTTGGACGCTTTCCGCAGATGTTCCGGGATCGTCTCGATGCCATGTAGTGCTCCATACAACCCCGTGGCTATGGTTGCAATAGAATTTGTATCTCTCCCATAGAAGACTGCGGCTTTCAGAGTCTTATAAAAAGCCCCATCCCCCCATCCCCCTTTCCCATGAATGGATCACCGCCATGGGTCGGGGGCAGAAAATCACGGACCGAATCAAACCGCTCGCGAATTTGTTCCGGTGGCCAACCTTCCACTGAAGCACCCATACCATCCGCTATGGCCGCACCACAAACGGCTCCTTCCAGCTTTGCTTCGAATGAAGGGTTTTGACGCGATGAATGAATCCCTGCCGAAACCGGTGAGAGAGAATGCGATCCGACCAACCCTGAGATCGCCCCGGTGAGTACGAGGCCCTGAAATAAAAATCGCCTTCTGGATGAATCATACATAATGTCTTCCTCCAATCTAACGGGTGATATCGCAATACCCAATGGCTTACGGCTGAGAATTTTTAACCGGCAGCCAAAAATCGGCCAATTCGGTTCGTTGCATTTTTCACCGGCCGGTAATCACTGTTTCTCTGGTTCAGAATTCACCCCACATACCGCACCAGATCAATGCAGCCCTCTCATTTTTAGCCGGCTCACTCCAGATCCAGCATCCGGTAATCGGGAAGGTTTCCATGAACTTTTAATTCTGTAATGGAAGTAAACGGTGTCCTTCCATTGCGCCAGTGGGGAGCGCTGCCTGCTTGTCCGATAATTCGAATCGCCTTGGTTTGTACCGGTGAAAATGCCAGCAGGTATTCTACAAAATGGGGTTTATTATAGGGCTGCTGGCCTGGCAACAGCGATGGAACAATCCGGAGATTGTCAACCGAAAACCATTCGCCGGTTTCATCTTGATACTCTGCATTCAAGGAAGTAAACCACCCGCCATTCTCTTCCATGGATCCGGTGTGGAATCCGATCAAACCGATGGTATGCTGAGAATCCCATTCGTATCCATAGTAGTCCTTTCTCGGCTCATGGCTGTCTGTAATGCTGTAGAAGGTGGACCCGTCTCCATGTTCGACTCCGTCATTGAGAACAGTTACCTCGTTTGCGTACAAGGAATAGGGTACCGTGAGCCACATAGCGTCCCGCACCTCCACAGCTGTTTCCCGCACGCTGGCGAGTACTTGTCGAGCATCGGGTGCGATATTTTCAGGATGGACAATCAGCCGGAACGGACGACTGTCTGACCGGTCACCATCACTGACCCGGACAGTGACTTCCCAGATGCCGGGATTTTCAACTTTTCCGGTGACTTCTCCATTCCGAAACTTCAGTCCTGGTGGCATCTCCCCTTCCGTGATTTCCCAGTGATATGGCGGCTGTCCACCCACTGCAGTAAACTGGTAGTCCACCGGTTTGCCGATTTCTATATAGGGAGCCGGTGCAGCGGGAAGTTCGAGTGGCGGAAAGAAGTGTGCATTCTTGTTAATCCGGTACAGAGTACCACCATCCTGATTCACCTTCTCACCACCATGCATCACTATAATCTTTTCTGCCTGAGCCAGCATGCGATCAGCCATATCTGAAATACTCGCATCGGGCATGTCATATCTGCTCACATTTTTATAAAAATCATTAAAAGGTTCATCCCAATCGGTTCCAGGGGGATAGAGCAAATTCTCCGGCAAGGCGGAGAATCCTTTTGCCGCCCCCAGTAATCCGGCCATGGTGGCGGCCTGGTTATCGGCGTCGAAACCGATAGCACAGGAGAGATCCAGGGTTTTCTGGAAGTCTCCGTCACCATACAGCAATGCAAGAATCCCGCATGCACCATTCAGGTTTGCATTCCAGATGGTTTTGGTATCCACTGGTTCATTATGATAGTATTTGTCTGCCATTTCTTTTCTGGCCGCTCTCCAGTCTGCCGGGTATTTTTCATAGAGCCGCTTCATATCCTCCACGGTCTCTGCAAACCGGCTGTTCTCCGGTAGAGCAGCTGTTCCTATGTCGATCAATTTTCGCACATCCGACTCGAAGAAGGCCGCCGCATACATGGCCCCATAATGGATGGTAGGCTCAACACCCCAGCCGTCATTGGTTACCCGGGCCGCCCAATCTGATTTCTGTGCAGCATAGTTTACCATTCCCGGAGCTGTCACACCCCAGACTTCATTCACCAGCTGGGGATCTATCTGAAACCAATGAGGATTATAGGGTTTCCATCCGGTCACGGGAGGTTCGTATCCGAAATGCATTAATCCCAGGGCCGCCCGGTTGGCGAGCCAAACTCGCTCACGAATATGATACAGCCAGGCTTCGGCCAGCTGACTGTATTCCGGTTCCGGACCATACTCTTCCATCTGAAGCAAATAGATATATTCAATGTCCGTATCATCGTCGGAAAATGCACCGTTCACTTCTTTCAGACGTTCCAGACTCCCACGATAACCGTACGGAAAATTCGCCGGACCGGGCTCTTCTATATAGTCGTTCTCGTGAGGTAATCCGTAAATGTTGCCGATGATTTGACCGACCCAGGAAGCATAGATTTTATCCCGCATTTCCGTCGCGGATATTTCCTGAAACTCCGGCCGTTCGCATCCTGTAAATAGCAGAAACAGGATCAGTAAGCCTGGTAAGTATCTCGTCCACTTCATGGTAAAATCCTTTGCCCTTTCTTTGTTCTGTTTATTCGCAGCCTGTCTGAACCCTCAAAAATCTATGTGATATTCATCCAGGTTTATAATATCAACAATTCTATCGGTAACCGAATCTACAATACCCACAAATTTGGCGCTGATTGCTTTGTGACCATCCGGGCCCACATCCATGAGAGGGAATGTGAAATTGATCTCCGGAAACACTTGGTCGGCCCCGATGTTGAGATTAAAACCACAGAACACAGGAACCAGTGCAAACCTGAATTGACGATCTTCAGGTGATTCATAGGAGAGTGAATTGAACGAAGGCATTACCCTGCTCCAATCAGATCGTATGCGGCGACAGTGAGACAGGCTCCATCTATCCGCACATAATTCAGCATATTACATGAATCGTTCATCAGGCCAGCAGAAGGGATTCAATAATCCGTTTCATCCACATCGATTCCATCGACGACGGCATGAGCGGCGCTGGTTCCGATTAAATCGGCTCCGGCCCGGAGGAGATCCATTGCTTGTTCATAACTTCGTATTCCACCTGATGCCTTGATTTTTGCCTGCCCTTTAAGGTGTTGTTTTATAAATTGGATATCAGCAGAGGTGGCAGGTGAGCCGCCCGGACCTATCCCACTTGAATTTTTTATATAACTCACTCCCGCCTTCTCAGACAGCGTGATGCACGATATTTTTTCTTCCTCGGTCAGGAAACCGAATTCGGACATCGATTTGACTGGCCTTCCATCGGCGGCATCAACCACCTGACGGATTTCCGTTTGAAATGCTTCCACCATACCACTTTTCAGAAAACCGATATTGGGCATGAAATCGAATTCATCGGCACCCAGGTCGATAATGTGCCGGGCCAGACCAACTTTCATTGCAGTGGTTTCACCTCCCATGGGATACACAAGCGCCGAGGCCACCACAAGATGTGTATCCCCTAAAACCTCCTTCGCCAGGGATATCCAGCAGGGTTGGAGCATTACTCCCTGAAATCCATATTCCGCTGCAGTTTTGCAATGCTGTCGAATCTCGTTTTCCGTGGCATCTGCACGGACGTTAGTGTATTGTATTTTTTTTGCAAGGTCCGATTTGTTCATTGTCAACTATTATACCTGTTCAGGTTCAGGTTTAGGTTCAGAGCCCAATCATCCCATGGAAAGCATTAATGCAACCACTATTCAACGCATATGGAACTTCCCCAACACTTATGGTTAATCAAACTGCTTCCATCCTTCATACAGGAGCATCTCGTCCTTTAAGATGTCTCCCTGCATTAGTTTGATAAGGATCTTATGAGGAAAATCCAGATCCAATTCATTCAGATCAACGGTCCCGCTGGTTCCGTCGATTGTCATTTGTTCCTCTTCAAGAAATGTCAGATTATCCACGGTGTGAATATGAATGGACGCGTTTTCAACCGGGCGCATGGTCGAGATACGCACCATGTCATCCGTTCTTTCTGTGGTGAGATTCGGTCGCATCCCCACGATACAGGACATGTTCGCAGGAGGTTCTTCCGGCATGATCAGCCGGGTTTTGCCGTTTTTCCGGTCGGTGTAGATTTTTTCATGATTCCAGACGTCCACATAATGCCAGTCAGCCGGCTGATCGAGTTCCAAAAACGGACCATTGGGTCGTTTGGGATCCATCCTGGTCGGACCATGACGGCTGCCACCGGCTTCCCGATAGAAATAGGCCGGATAGACCACCTTCTCATCACTCGGAAACGCGTTGACGAATAGTAATTTATGAAGGGACGGGATCAGGGGGACCGGCCGATCGGTCAGATAGGCATCCCTGTTTTCATGGATGATACGGCTGTACCTCTTGATCATAATCCGTTCATTCCAAGTGTACCGGTTAATCTCTCCGAAGATATCTTCCCAGACAATAAACCCGGTGCCGTTAAACAGCGCATTGTAAATGAGATCCACTCGATCGCGGGCCATCCGGTTAATGTTATGAACGTTATGCTCCGGAATTACAAAACGAAACAGATCGACATTGGGCATTTCATTGGTGGCGTTCCCCTGCTGGTTCCAGCTGCCGGTAACCAGCTCGGCCGCCGCCAGACTGGGACGCCCCTCACTCACGAACACATTATCCGGATTGACTTTATCCAGCGCTTCCCTGAATGCGATGTCTGATTCGTTCATGGTATCCAGAAACACGCCATCTGCATTGATTTCCCTGGCAATTCGCGCCTCCTGCAGGAAGTAATCCGAGCGTCCCTGCATAATATCCCAGGGCTTGTAGGGGATAAAGACCTGGACATCACGACTATGGGCTTCGTCTACCATCTCGCGCACGCCCTCCAGTCCCCCAGGCAGTCCTTCGTACATATCGAATTGGTTCCGGTGATCAATTCCCATCCGGGGATAATCGTGCCAGAGCAGCATGTAATCGTATCCACCAAAGTTGAGTTCCCCTTCATCTAGGAACTCGTGAATGCGAAATCGATTCTGGTCGAAATCATAGATGTCCTTGCCATACAGAAAGGTGAAATGGGAAACCAGCCGCTGTCGATATCGCTCCTGTACCGGTCGTTCATAATAGGCGAAGTCGAAATTGGACCTGATATTGCGTTTAAATGCCCAGAACGCCGCATGCCAATCACCCTGGTGGGGACTGATCCTGCAATCGATAACCGTGTGCTTTGAGCCCGGATTCTGGTCCAACTGGAACTGTCTGGCTGTGAAATCGTCCTTATCTTCAAAATTCCAGGTAAATGCGGATTCCACGATATGAAAATAGACCCCCCTATCCTGCACCGTATTATAGATGTCAATGGGCATCTTCGGGTCGGTGGAATTGGTGAAATAGAAAATGAAATCGTCCGGTGAATCGATGCAGTAGAAGCTTCCCTGGGTGGGAAGAAAATAATGTCGGTTTTGTTGGTCCCCTACCTCCACCTCCTGCATCGCCGGGAAACGTACTATACTGTTCACCGGCAGCGGATCCCGGTATGCCACACCACCGGTGGCAGTATTCTCCACCGTACTACGCCAGTGCAGTTCCTTTCGGTCCCCCAACCAGAAGGTACTCACCAGTACCAGCGGATTTTCCACATAGCTGGATTTCTGGGTAATGGAAATCATGGGCTGACCGTTTGTCATTCCCTCATCGATGGTGAACAGATGATAACCGACATCTTTGAAACTCCAGGGCATCCGGACCGAAAGCAGCAGTTTGGGAGGAGAGTCTGTTAGGTATTCGGTGCCCTGAACCTTATCTGTGATCCTCTTCAATTTGACTCCATGATCCAGTAACAGGGTATATAGTACGGAATCATTTTCCAGGATAATCTGTTCCGCCAGTTGTTTGGACGG
>DATFLS010000105.1:0-2924 GCA_035267465.1 bacterium | reverse complement strand
GTGAACCCAAGTTCGCTGATCCTGTCCGGTGTGATGATGCTGGAGTATCTGGGATGGGAGGAAGCGGCACGGACTATACAAAATGCGCTGGAAAAGACTATCACTCAGAAGCGAGTCACCTATGATCTGGAACGGCAGATGGAAGGAGCCACGCTGCTGAAAACCTCCGAATATGCCGGCGCGATCATTGAAAATATGAGTTGATACCGGTTATTCTTATTTACGAGACAGAGACGGAGACCGAAAGGGCCTTCGCCTTTTTTTATATCCCCGTCCGCAGGAGGAGTGTAAAAGTATATCCAGGGTAGAAGGGTACGCAGGTCCCTGTTATCAATGTGAGAGAGGGTCGATTGCGTCTCCTGTGAAATCAGATGCCTGTTTGATCATTTACTCTCTCGAAAAAACTGGTTATTATGATATTGCAGTGGAAGAGAATCCTTTCATATTATAAAAACGTTCGAGGTCATTTTGCAGGAAAATGTGGAGTAAAGGATCCGTACACATTTTTATTTATCTCTGCCTGGTTGCATCAGTATTCCAATGGAGTGCACCGGAATTTTCGTTGTATGCCCAGGGTGTATCGCCTCCTGTGCCGTCGCAGGCGGACACGCTTTCCTGGGAACGACCGCGGTTTGATGACCGCCGCGAGGAAAGACATGCCATGGTGGAACGGCACATCCGGGGTGCGCGTGGGACGATTCAGGACGAACGAGTGATCGAGGCTATGAACCATGTACCGAGGCACCTGTTTGTTCCGCGGTCTCAGCAGGGAGCCGCCTATCAAAACCGGCCCCTGCCTATCGGACACGGGCAAACTATTTCCCAGCCGCTGATTGTCGGGTATATGACGGAACTCCTGGAACTCGAACCCGGAGAAAAAGTCCTGGAAATAGGCACCGGGAGTGGCTATCAGGCGGCGGTGCTCTCGGAAATTACTCCCAGGGTGTATACCATTGAAATCATCGAGAAGCTGGGACGAACCGCTCGGGAACGTTACGACCAATTGGGATATCACACCATTCAGGTGCAGCTTGGTGATGGCTATTACGGCTGGGAAGAACAGGCCCCCTTTGATGCGATCATCGTGACCGCGGCGGCAGGACATATTCCCCCTCCATTACTTCAACAACTCAGGCCCGGGGGCCGGATGATGATTCCACTCGGCGGACCATATCAGGTCCAGACGCTGGTGCAGGTTATCAAAAATGATCAAGGTGGGGTGCGAACCAAACAACTGATGCCCGTACGATTCGTCCCCATGACCGGAGCGGCCCAGGAGAACTAAGGAGTAAACAATATTTCCTCCCTGTCCAGAGATTTTTGCAATGAGCCGCTTTAAAAAATATGCCCTCCTGATTAATTTATATTCAAATATACGAACAGAATTTGCATCTACTAATCCTCTGGGATGAGGTTCCCTGAATAGCGGGTAATCTAGATTTTCGAGAACGCCCCAGTAAAAGCAAACTCTGTGGACTCGCAGGCGTCAGGATGAATCCATTCCAGACTCACTGATCTCTGTTCCAATGAGAAAATACCAAAACAGGTACTTACTTTGTATTCCAAGGATATTTTCCGAAGGGTGCTCATCGCCCTTTCAAACATGGAATTGAGGCCACACTCCAGGAAATGAACGCTTTAATTTAGACGATCCATCCTGAGAAATGCCATGCATCAGACTCCTTTCCATCAGCCTGTGAAATTCAACGGGTTTTCGTTAGCGGCTATTTTTCTCGTCTCAGCTGCAATCCTTGCGCTGCAGGTCTCACTGATGCGCTCCCTGTCGATTACCCGATACCATCACTTCTCGTACCTGGTCATTAGTACGGCGTTATTGGGATTTGGTGTGAGTGGTACATATCTCACATTCGTCAGGAAGAAACTGGTACGACATTTTCCACGCATCTCACTGATATTTTTTGGCCTGTTTACGGTGATGATTCCCCTGGGATATGTTGTTTCGCAAACGATACCGCTTGATATTCAGTATTTGCTGTATAGTCCGTATCAGATTCTGCTGCTCCTTCTCTTCAACCTCTGTATCTTCATTCCGTTTTTCTTTGGCGCCGTTATCATTGGTTTGGCTCTGGCTCATTTTAAAGGGCAAATCCCGGCAGTATACGGCGCCAATTTGGCGGGGAGCGGAGTGGGTGGTGTTGCCGCCCTCCTTGCTATGCATGTCGTTCCGGCGACTTCTCTCCCCGGCATGATCGCTGTCCTCGGCATGCTGGCACTTATCTGCTGGGTCGTTTCAACTCCGGCTTACCGGGCGCCGATTCATCGAATCTATACGATACTTCTCTGCTCGGTTGCGTTACTGATTACGGCAGGGGCAATTGTGCTGAATCCGCCGGTCACCATTGATCAGTATAAGTCACTTTCTCAAATGCAGCGGCTGGAAGGGCAGAGTGATGCCGAGCGGATACTTACACGGTATGGTCCCCGGGGTCGGATTGATGTCTATTCATCCCGGCAGATTCATCAGACGCTGTTCGCCGGGTTGAATGCGACCGCACTGCCTCCTGAGCAGATGGGGCTGCTGTACAACGGGCAGATGGCGGGAACACTGTTCAGGACGGACAAACTGGATGACACTGAGATCCTGGATTTCACTCCACAATCATTACCCTATCGTTTGCTCTCCGGCCGTTCTGCGGCCTCGGATTCGCTCAAGGTGCTGCTGCTGGGAGAAGTAGACGGAACAAATGTGTGGTTAGCACAGCGATATGAGGCCGCTCAGATCACAGTCGTGGAGCCGAATCCACAGATTGTGGAGGTCATGCGGGAGACACTCGCTGATCAGAACGGGAATATTTTCAATCGGAGTAACGTAGAGGTTTTGCAGCAAGAACCCCATTTATTTCTCGAACAGACCGCCCGCCAATTCGATATCATTCAGGTGGCGGCCGCCGAACAAATGGTGT
>DATFLS010000104.1:0-2806 GCA_035267465.1 bacterium | reverse complement strand
CCGGGCGCGCGGGATCAAGGAAAAAGCGATTGAGGATTTACCGGACTTATTGCATCAGCTGGAGAACACGGTGACTACAAGGGGCGGTGCGTTTTTTCTGGCCAGAACGGCTGAGGAGGCCTGCCTGTATGCGATGCGTATCTGCAAGGAAGCAGAAGCCCGGCTGGTGACCAAGTCCAAATCCATGACTACCGAAGAAATTCATTTGAACGACGCTCTGGAGAAGGCGGGGATGGAAGTAGTGGAGACCGACCTGGGGGAGATGATACTTCAGTTAGCCGGAGATCATCCTTCCCATCTGGTGGGACCTGCCATTCATCAGACGCAGGAGCGAATCGCCGATTTATTCCGGCGGGTCTTCAATACGGATCAGGTGTTTGATTCCGGCGAAGCGCTCACCAAATTTGCCAGAGATCGCCTCCGGGAGAAATTTATCAGGGCTGATGTCGGGATTACCGGCGCGAATCTTATCACTGCAGACACCGGCACTCTGCTGTTGGTAGAGAGCGAAGGAAATATCAGGAAGGTACTTCAGGCACCCCCGGTTCAGATTGCCATCGCGGGAGTTGAAAAAGTCATTCCCGCCCGGAAAGATCTGGGGGTCTTTATCGAGCTCCTGGCGGCCAGTGGAACAGGCCAACCGCTGACAACCTATACCAACGTAATTTCACCCCCTCCTGATCTGCCTGTGTTTTCTTTTACCAAAGAGTCTTCCGCGGAACGAAAACGGCAATTTCATCTGATTCTGGTGGATAACGGCCGAATGCGAATGCGCAGAGATCCGGAACTGCGCCAGGCGTTATATTGCATTCGCTGCGGAGCGTGCCTGAATTCCTGCGCGAATTTCCAGGCGGTGGGAGGCCATGCGTTTGGGGGCGAAACCTATACCGGTGGCATTGGCGGCGCCTGGGAAGCCGGAGTCGGCGTACTGGAGAATGCCGGATTTAATGATCTGTGTACAGGATGCTCCCGGTGTGTTCCCCAGTGTCCTGTGCGAATCAATATTCCACGACTGAATACGGTACTTCGGAACCGCCTGAACCAAACGAAAGCGCAGACATCGTTTCAATTTCCTCTCCAAAGATTCTTTCCGTCAGCAGGCCCGGACCGCACAGCACCGCTGGAAAAACAGTTCTTTGGCAATTATCACCTGCTGGCGAAGTGGGGATCGTCACTGGCGTCTGTCTCCAACTGGATTATCCGGGTGCCCGGAGTCCGGAAAATTTTCGAAAAAGTGATCGGTCTGGATAGGAGGCGGACATTGCCGGTGTTCACCCGGGATACCCTGCAGAGGCGTGCCCGGCACTGGAGAAAATCAAAACGCACCCCGGTCCCCTCTGAAAGGAGAGAGGGGCCCGTAGGGCGTGCGATACTGTTCGCAGACACTTACAGCAATTATCTTCACCCGGGATGGGGTATCGCTGCCCTCGAGGTGTTCACATCACTGGGGATTGAATTGCAGGTAAGCGAGGTATACCCGGATGGCCGGGCGGCGCTCTCCCAGGGGATGATAGCAACAGCCGCATCCCGGGGACAGCAAACCACGAAGTATCTGGAGCAGTTCGTCCGGCAGGGTTTAGATATCCTTGTTCTGGAACCCAGTGTCCTGGCACTCTTCCGGAGCGACTATCAACAATTACTGGAAGACCCGGATTTATTCGGGATGCTCCGGAGCCACACCTACGATCCGATGGAATATCTGGAGCAGCTCATATCCGGGAGAAATCTGGATATCGATGATTATTTCGACCGCCAGCGAATTCGGAATGAAGAGATACCGGTGTTCTTTCACAGTCATTGCCAGCAGCGGACACTGGGGACTCATGAGCCCACTGAGCGACTGCTTGGCGCACTTGGTTTTCAGGTTATTCTATCCATGGTGGAATGCTGTGGCATGGCGGGCAGTTTTGGATATAAGAAGGAATTTTATGATGTCAGCAGACGAGTCGGGGAGGACTTATTCTCCCATATATCCCGGACTGAAGCGGCTGTGCCTGACCTGCTAATTGTGGCAAGCGGGATGTCCTGCACTGAGCAGATAGGGGAAGGCATGCACAAACATGTCTTTCATCCTATGGAGATATTAGCGAGATATTTGCGCTGATTCATTCGACATTGATACCCAAGTTAGGCTTTGCTAATTTCAATGGTAATCTTAACGCAAGTGCCTTAATTTGGGTTACAGAAAATATATTATTGACGTAAAAAGTCTATGGCGCAAGCTGTGTATGTAGAAACGACCATTCCGATTTTCTATTTTGAAACCCGGCAAGAACCGGAGATGATTGCACGTCGCAATTGGACGCGGACATGGTGGTCCGAATCAAGCGCAGGCTATGATGTTTATATCAGTGAAGCGGTTATCGACGAGTTGGAACAAGGTGCATATCCTCAGCAACAACAGGTACTTGATTTTATCCAGGAGTTGACCATCTTGCCAATTGAATCCGAGATTGCAGAAATTGTGGAAGCCTATGTCGCCTACCACGTCATACCCCAGGATCCGGTTGGGGATGCGCTGCATTTAACCATTGCATCGTATCAAAAGTGTGATTACTTATTACCTTGGAATTGTCAACATCTGGCAACTACCATTAAATTTCATCATATCCAGCGAGTCAATACGTTATTGGGTTTATACATTCCCTACCTGGTGACACCCTTGGAACTTCTGGAAGGAGAAAGTACGGATGAAGGATGATATCAGCATTCAACGTATTCGAGCGATTCGACATAAAATTTCGGAGCAGCATGCGCATAATCCTCGCAAACTTGTCGAATATTACGTGCGGAAACAACAGCAACA
>DATFLS010000103.1:0-3227 GCA_035267465.1 bacterium | reverse complement strand
ATTCAGGAACTCACCGGCGCCAATATCGAGATCGATGACGACGGAACGGTCTTTATTTCGGCAGATACCCGGGATGCCGGAGAAGAAGCCTACCGTATGGCGAAACAGTATACGGAAGTGCCCGAAGCGGGACAGGTCTATGAAGGGAAGGTCAAGCGGATTGAGAAATACGGCGCCTTCGTGGAGATCCTCCCGGGGAAGGAAGGTCTCCTGCATATCTCCAATATTCAGAATAAACGGACCGAAAATGTCACCGATATCTTGAAAGTGGGGGACACTGTCAAGGTGAAGTTGATCAAGATCGATGACCGGGGCCGGCTTGACTTGAGCCGTAAAGCCGTGCTATCAGAGAACGAGTAGTCGGCTTCATGGACAGCCTTGAACACATCCGGAAGACCGTGCTCCCTAACGGGATCACGGTCGTGACGGAATACGTGGATTTTGTCCGGTCAGTGGCCATCGGAGTCTGGGTGGAGGTCGGTTCCCGGGATGAAAATCCCGAGAATAACGGGATTGCGCATTTCATGGAACACATGGTTTTCAAGGGAACCGAAAACCGGACTCCCTTTGAAATTGCCAACACCATCGAATCGCTGGGCGGCAATATCAACGCCTTCACCGGCAAAGAATTGACCTGCTTCTACGCTCGGGTGCTGGACGAACACCTCCCCCAGGCCATCAGTGTGCTCAGTGACATTCTGCTTCATCCCTTATTCCTTCCGGATGATATTGAAAAAGAAAAGAGCGTGGTCCGGGAGGAACTGGCCGATGTGGAGGACACACCCAGTGATCTTATTCACGAATATTTTATCGCACAGATGTACCCCGCTCATCCGCTGGGATATAGTATCCTCGGCAACCGGCACTCCATTCAAAATTTTTCCAGAGAACTCATCAAGGAATTTACGGGACGATTTTATCTGCCCGAGCGCATCGTGGTGTCCGTGGCAGGACACGTGGACCACGATCATCTGCTGGAGTTAGTCAATCAATATCTGGGTGGCTTTTCGCCGGCCGTCTCGAATCCCCGGACTCTTGTTCCGCCCCAGGGAGCGGCGACCGGGATCAGGGAATATCGCGATGGTATGCAACAGGCTCATCTGATCTCCGGTGTACGCACATTTTCTTATAGTGACCCCAGGCGATACGCACTGCTGGTGTTGAATACCATTTTAAGCGGTGGCATGAGCTCCCGGCTGTTTCAGAACATCCGGGAAAAATACGGATTTGTATACTCCATTTATTCCTTCGTCGATTTTTTTACCGACAATGGAGTTTTTGGCGTGTATATCGGCACCGAAAAATCCCAGGTGGATTTCATGCAGGAGCAGATCACCGAGGAACTCCGTCAGATGAGCGACGCTCTCGTCTCCGATGGGGAAGTACAGAAGGTCAAATCCCAGGTCAAGGGAAGCCTGGTGCTTTCTCTGGAAAATATGTTCAGCCGGATGAACCGGTTAGCCAAGCAGGATATCTACTATAAAGAGTTTCAGACCATAGATCAGTATATCGCCCAGGTCGAGGAAGTGACTGCGGACGATATCCGAAACCTGGCGGGAGAACTCTTTCAAGAAGAACAGATGGTCACCAGTATCTTAAGACCCGTCGACAGTTAAATTCTGGCAAACCAGGGGGAGCGTCGATATGATTATCGGGGTACCGCGCGAAATCAAAGCCAATGAAAACCGGGTCAGCATGACCCCCATGGGCGTGGAATTGATGGTGCGGAAAGGGCATACCGTGCTGGTAGAACAGGATGCCGGGGTCCAGAGCGGATTTTCCGATCACATGTACGAATCGTACGGGGCGGAGCTGGTGAAGTCGGTCAAGGAGGTCTTTGATCGGGCGGAGATGGTGGTCAAAGTCAAAGAGCCCCAACCGGTAGAATTGGACATGATCCGTGCCGATCAGATCGTTTTCACCTATTTTCATTTCGCAGCCTCCGAGGAACTCACCCGGGGATTCATCAAAACGGGCGCCGTCGGCATTGCTTACGAGACGGTGATGCTGGAGGACGGCACTCTGCCGCTCCTGGTACCCATGAGCGAAGTGGCCGGACGCATGGCGGTGCAGGAGGGGGCGAAATATCTGGAACGGCGCATGGGCGGGAAGGGGATCCTGCTGGGTGGAGTACCTGGAGTGGAACCGGCTGTGGTCAGTATTATCGGCGGTGGCGTGGTGGGGACCAATGCTGCGAAAATCGCTGCGGGCCTGGGTGCCAAGGTGTATGTGCTGGATGTAGATATCGAACGCCTTCGGTACGTGGATGACGTTATGCCGAAAAACGTCTTCACCATGTATTCCAATCAGCACAACATCCGGAAAATGTTGCGCAACACCGACCTGCTGATCGGTGCGGTGCTCATTCCCGGCTCCAAAGCCCCCCGGTTGGTGACCCGGGAAATGCTCAAATTGATGGGGAAGGGGTCCGTAATCGTGGACGTGGCCGTGGACCAAGGAGGGTGCATCGAGACGGTACGACCCACCACTCATGAGGATCCTATCTTCGAAGTGGAAGGCGTGATCCATTACTGCGTGGCGAACATGCCCGGGGCGGTCCCCAATACTTCAACCATCGCTTTAACCAATGCCACGCTTCCGTATGTCGCCCACGTGGCCGACCTCAAGGATTACCACGATATCAAGCATCACCCCGAGCTCCGGTGGGGCGTCAATATTTATAAGGGAAAAGTGACTCACAAAGGGGTTGCCGAAGCCTTTGACATGGAGCACGTGCCGGTGGAAGAGGCGCTCTCCTAAGCAGGAAACAACAGCATACCCCGGATCATTTCACTCGCCGGAAAGAATTTCGCCGGCGAGTTCACATTCCACTTGAAAAGGACATCCCGGCAGGGTAATATATAAAGTCTTAATTGAAGCGAGAACTCGTATACCGACCTGTGTCAATGGAGAAGACCAAATCCGTTAAGAAGTTGTATTATTCCATCGGGGAAGTGGCGGAAATGACGGAATTAAAGCCGTACGTCCTCCGCTACTGGGAGACCGAATTTTCATCGTTGAAGCCGGCCAAAAACCGGGCTGGCAACCGGACCTATCGGGACCAGGATATCGAATTGCTCTTTCAGATTAAAGATCTCCTGTATAACCAGAAGTATACCATCGAAGGGGCCAGACAACAGCTGTCGAAACGCAAGGCGGGAAACACTGCGGAAGACGGCACACCGGACCTGGTCAACATCCGTAAGAGCCCTGAGCTGCTGAAGCAT
>DATFLS010000102.1:0-15694 GCA_035267465.1 bacterium | reverse complement strand
AGAACGGGCAGATGATAGTTGGCACTGTTCAGTGTCGCCGCCTCCCCGTTCACCCGTACCCGGACGGATGCCGTCCGCACGGCTTGCCGGAAGGGGTCTTTTTCCACCCCGAGACTCAGGAGCTCCACTTCTGCCGTGGTTCCGTCATGCAGGCGTACCCTGGATTGCTCGCCCGCATCCAAATCCACAGCCCGTACCAGTGATTCACCGGAGCCTGGCCGGAGAGCAGCGTACATCACCTTCGGTATGGTCAAACCGGAGAGCACGGCACTTCCGGCATATCTGAGAAATTGTCTTCGGTCGATGGATTGCATCATAAACTCCTCCTTTGGCTGAACAGACCAACTCAATTGAGCATTTGAAAAATGGTTTTGCTTGCTCAAATAGATGCTTCAACTTCCTCATAAGGTATTGAGTGAACGGGAGGTTCGCCACAAGAATTACTGGCAGTTCCGGAGATTAAAATTCCCGGGTTCCGATAAAAAGGAGACCAAAGATCTGCCATAATTTAACCCGGGCCACCATAGGATCAACGGCCCACTGCGATTACGTCTGATACAACGCCGCGACCGCGCCTCCCGGATCGCGGATGACGCAGCATCCGGTCCCGTCTGCCTTGCGGCGATCTGCGATGATTTCGCCACCCAGCGCCTGGCACTTAGTTACGCTCTTCTCAAGATCTTCCACGACGATGTGAATGAGCCATTGGGGTGGCAGGCCCGCATTCACCCCCTTCGCATGACAGATCCCCGCCGCCGGTTTCCCTTCCGCCGGGATCAGCATATTAAAGTCGTCATAGTCTCCCATGCTCACCGGTGCGGGGGTCCATCCCACCACTTCATGGTAGAACTCCCGGACGTCACCGGCGTTCGCGACCGTCAGGTCGATCCAGGCGATATCACCGGGTTTCGGTTGTTGTGATGTATTCATCGCTTCTCCTGACTGGATTAGAATTGTACTGATTTTACAATCTTATTATCAAATTTCCATGAAATTTTCAGTGTAAGGAAGTAAACATTCACTATGGAATTTCATCTGGGAATAGGACAGAAAGTGCTGCCGGCAGTAGGCATACCTGGTATCCATGCATTCGGTAATAAATCAGGCAAGCCATTAAAGAGTATTCTGTGCCTGGTTTATTCTCTCCGGTAAATTATTCCCGGTAATTTCCGTTTATTTTTACCAATTGACAATAATCGCTTGAGAATGGAGTGATAAATATGATATACTTAGTGGAAAGGAAGACCACGCCCTATGAATATTCTTCTGATTTATCCCAAGTTCCCGGATACGTTCTGGAGTTACCGCCATGCTTTGAAATTCATCCGCAAGAAAGCGTATGCACCGCCGCTCGGTTTGCTGACTATAGCGCCGATGCTGCCGGCATCCTGGGAAAATCGCCTGCTGGATTTGAATATCACGTCCCTGACCCAGGAGGATCTGGCGTGGGCTGATTTTGCATTCATCAGTGGCATGGTTGTGCAAAGAGAAGCTGCGAAGGGTATCATTGACCGGTGCAAACAGGCAGGTGTGACTACTGTTGTTGGCGGTCCGTTGTTCACCAGCGAATATCAGGATTTTGACCAGGTGGATCATTTCGTGCTGGATGAAGCCGAAATCACACTGCCCCGGTTTCTGTCGGACCTGAGTGCGGGCAGGGCACGGCGCGTCTATCGCGCTGCAGCTCATCCGGAATTGCGCAATACGCCCGTGCCGGCCTGGGATCTCGTGAACATGCGCGAGTACAGCACCATGAGTATTCAGTACTCCAGAGGATGTCCGTATCATTGCGAATTCTGCAATGTGACGGCACTCTTCGGCCATAGACCCCGCATCAAATCAGCCGCCCAGGTGATCCGTGAATTGACTGCGCTGTACGACCAGGGATGGCGGGGCAGTATCTTCTTCGTCGATGACAATTTCATCGGGCATCGGAAACATCTGCGCACCGAACTGCTGCCGGCCCTGATTGAATGGCGCCGGACGCACAAGGAAGTGAAGTTCCATACCGAGGTCTCCATAAATCTCGCCGATGATGAATCATTGATGGCGATGATGGCGGATGCGGGATTTACCACCATCTTTGTCGGCATTGAAACACCGGATGATCAGAGCCTGGTGGAGGCATGCAAACAACACAACAGAAACCGGGATCTCACGGAAGATGTCAAACGCCTGCACCGGGCCGGACTGCAGGTGCAGGGAGGATTTATCGTGGGATTTGATAACGACACCCCGTCTATATTCCAGCGACAGATAAACTTCATCCAGCAGAGCGGGGTGGTGGTCGCAATGGTGGGATTGCTGCAAGCCCCCATCGGCACCAAACTCTATGACCGGCTGAAGAAGGCCAGTCGTATTCTGGGAACCATTTCGGGGGACAATGTGGACGGTACGACAAACATCATCCCCAAGATGGGACTGGAAACGCTACAGAAAGGGTATCGTACCATTCTGCAGACCATCTACGCTCCCGCAAATTATTATCCCCGCGTAAAGACCTTTCTCAAAGATTACACTCCGTCCTGGTCAACCATGTCCATCAAGTGGGAACATATTATGGCCTTTCTCCGGTCCATCTATCACCTGGGGATTCGCGGGAAAGAGCGCAAACAGTACTGGCACCTGCTGGGATGGACCATTTTTACACATCCCAGACTTTTTCCGGTGGCGATTACTATGGCCATTTACGGACACCACTTCCGGAAGATCACCGAAACGAGATTACTCTGATCGGGAGTGAGCCAAGCGTTTTCCCGCAGGGACTGGCCTCCTACAGAAACTCCGGAAGATTCGGCCTGCTTATCGATGCTTTTATTTCTCTTCTTTCTGTAACACTTCCATCCGGAGGAATCAATCGGGGTGAGAATATTCATCGACAGAAAGTATCGCTGGGATAATACTTTGTGATGAAGGTTACCTGGAAACGGCATGCATTCCGGGGATATGTTTCTGGACGGCTATCGCAACTAACAGGTGGAATGAATCAAGGCGCCGACCGGTTCCGTTTCCGCCAGCTGGTTATATTTCACCACAGCCTCCTTGGTCTGCAGAACATGCACCTCGATCCCCTGGTTTTGCAGCCATTCCAGTGTTTGCTGCTGCACCTGCAGGCGGCGATTCATCCCCCGGGAAAGGATAACCGTCTTTGCCCCATGTTCAAGGATTTCCTCCAGATCTTCCGGTTGAACGCCCGGTGTGTGGCTGGTGCCGGTTTCGGTCCAGTCCCACTCCCGGGAACCGCCGGGCCAGAGTTTGGCGTCTTTATAAGTCGCGCCCTCTTCGACCTGGAGCTGCCCCCAGGAAAGATGCGTGATTTTCGGAGATTTTGTTTGTGTATCCATGCGCTTCCATCCTCTGAATTCTCAGTACCTTCTCTATTTTAATTTGGGACTTCACCAGGATATTATCAACGGTTCGGTGAGGAGGACATAAATTCAAGAATCCGGGAACGCAAATTGCGCCATGCTTTCCATGGAGAAATTGTGATCCGCAAGTCCGGATCACGGATGACGACGTGATCAATCGCTACCGACGAATCCGGGTCAGGTCCCAGCTGCCTTCGGCCCGTTCATCCAGATCCTCCCGGTTCACGGCGCCGAAGATCAAGGTGTGATTCTGTCGTGACAGGACCTTTTTGCCATAATATGAGGTCCTGGGAAAATAGAATTCCACGACTTTTCCGGGAAAGGGCTCTCGCCGCAACCCCGGAATTTGCATAGTCCTCGGCTCATAGAGCCCCCGATCACGCACAAATCGGTCAGTTTGCCGCGTCTCCACCTCCACGACCCTGACCGGCTCGTATTGCTGTCCGGAAGCATCCTCCACAAAAAAGATCCACCGATCCAGATTGAGGTAGGATTCATGGTACCGAGTATACATCTCCGCCCAGATATAGAGATGCGTTCCGAGATCGCGTTCCTTTCGGTAGCGCTCACGGTACGCTTTGGTTTCCGCCGGAGTCAGATCAGCGAGTTGTGCAAACGTGGCGATGCCCTGTTCAATTAACGCGGAATCCATAAGCGTGGCCCGGATAATCAGGGGAAAAGGTCCCCCGCCTCCCATTCCGGGACCTGATCCTCCGGCCAGAAATCCGCCATCGTCACGAAAAGTTCTGGATAAAAAAATCGTATGCTGTTCCCAGAGATCTTCAAAAGGTGAATCAATCAATGGGATTCTCTCCATAACGGAGAGCCCAACTCCCGGCCGGGGTCCCACACCTGCCATACAGCCGCTCAATACCAATATCACACATAGTCCACCCAACAGCAGAACCGAGTGGGACCACCGTTTCCTGTCTGTCTCTCTATTAATTCGCAAGGCTCACCTCCAGCCAGTATTCCTCCCGGTCGAACCTGGTTCGTCCAAATCCCGGATCAGCCCCGGGACCGTAGGCGTCCCTCCTGAAATCCGGAATCCTTGTTATTTCAACGCCCAGTGTAATTATCCCGCTTCCAGCCGGCTGCCCGAACGAAAGAAAATCACTCTGGAATTGAAGAGGCAGGCGCACTTCATACACCTGTTGATCATCGACCTGAGAGCTGACCATAGTAATCGGTCCATCGCCGCCGGCAGGAAATACTGTATATCGATCATTCCGCCGATTGCGCACCAGCACTCCATCCAGCAGTGCACTCAGCTTTTCGGCCGCGTGCTCCTGCTGCTCCACCGTGTAACTCGCCCAGAAACCGCCGCGCCGTTCATCGAAGGACCCTTCTGCTGCAGCAGGAATCCGTATCTCGATTCGCTTGCTTCGCCCCCCATCCGGATCAAGCCAGATGGTCAGTCCCTGCATTCTGATGACTCGCTGCAAAGCCTTGTCGGTGACCACTCCCCCCAGATAAAGATGCTGTCGGTCATTCGTGATCGTCAGTGCCATCCGCCCGTCGTCTATGAGAAATTCAGACCCGTTCGGCCAGTCATTCAGGCTGCCATCGATACTGGGAGGTGACGCCATCCTGCTGCTCGTAATCTGCACCGTCTGACAGCCGGCGACCAGGAACAATACTGCCAACGTCCACACAGAAATTGTTGTCTTCATCAGATACTCTTTGTCGATTGGACGATAAGTTTCACCATTCGTTTACATGTAAGTTACTGAGTTTCAGCCGGAGACCGTAGTGAAATTTAATTCTCGGGTCCGGTGAATTGTTCCAGGGTATATACACACGTCTCGTTGCCTTCGAAGGAACTCTCATTGTGTGAGTCCTGATTACGACTTCCAAACAAATTCCGGCATAGGTTCTCTCTATAGGTAATTTCAATTTAACATATTGAGTTGACCTGTGCCACATGGTACGTCTCATTTGGTAAGGGTCGATGAAGAGAAAGCACCGACTGCTGTTAATACGTGAATTACCATCCCTGAACGACCCAATCTTTGGAACCACAGCAAAATTTCGTAAAGTATACATCTTCATCAGGGAGTCAGGAAACGGAACATAAAGCATCACACTGATTACCAAATACCATGGATAAATTCACCATACCTAGCAACACCCGAATTGGTCAGGTTCATCTCCGGGTTTCAGACCTCCGGCGGTCAATGCAATTTTACCGGGATCTGCCGGGATTGACCGTACAGGGAAAACAACATCGCACCTGCCTGCTCGGCACCGGAGACAATCCCTATCTTCTGGGACTGACAGAGGTTTCGGGTGACCGGACTTCTCAGACAACCGGTCTCTATCACTTCGCTATTCTGCTCTCCCAGCGATGGCAACTCGGCCAGCTTTTGAAGCATCTCCTTGACTCTGATTATCCCCTGCAGGGGGCGTCGGATCACCTGGTCAGCGAGGCAGTATACTTCGCAGATCCGGACGGGAACGGGATCGAAGTCTATGCGGACCGTCCGACCTCGCTCTGGTCCAGGGACAACGGGAAAGTGCACATGGCCGCCGGGCCTCTGGATATGGATGCTTTTCTTGAAGAGACCGACGCGACCCAACAGAACTGGCGTGGATTGCCGCATGATGCCGGCATCGGACATATCCACTTACGCGTGAATGATCTGGTGGCAGCCGAACGGTTCTACCGGGAAATCCTGGGGTTCAATTTAACCGCCCGGTACGGAGACAGCGCTCCCTTTCTGGCGGCCGGAGGCTATCATCACCATATCGGTCTCAACACGTGGGGCGGGCCTCATGTTTCCGCACCGGCTATGACTGCGCCGGGCCTGGAGTTTTTTACGATACTGCTGCCCAATTCCGCAGCCCTGCAATCACTCCTGGGTCAACTGAACGAGGCCGAGATTCCCTACACGCGAAAACACGAGAATATCCATCTGCAGGATCCGACAGGCAATCACCTAATTGTAACCGTCGAACCGTTAGGCAAATTAACAGAAGCCCCGGAACGAGCGTTCTCCCTACCGCATGAAACCGGGAAATAGAGAACATCGAGGGGAAACCACCATGGCGTATTATCTTGTTCGTGCCACATTGAAACCTGAACGGGCAGATATTCTGCGTGAGCAGCTGGAAAAGGGGACTATCCGGAACCTGCAGCCCTTCGGCCGCGCGTTGACCTATTCCCTGGAACACGCCCGGTGGAATCCTGAAACGGGCGAAGCCGTGTGGGAAGAAGAAGACTACTGCTCCCCGCCCCTGGCACAGGAGCGATCGAGTGTACTTGACACCTATTTTGAAGACATCCGCATCCATCCGGTGTCGCCGGGAGAAGGCTGGGAACATATCAAACAATATCCCTCTCTCTGGCGGGTACTCACCGAATAAATAATCATCGGCCGTGTTCTGCCGTACTCCCGGCAGATTGAGCTTCGCAATTAAAGTGTATGGATATATATTTTATCTGATGTGGCGAAAATATCATTTACCGCAACGACATCTTGATTGACGGATCTTTTTATAATTAATGAGACGACTCTAGAAACCACGAATGAACACAGCCTGCCCCGATTCGTCGGGGAATTAGCACTACTTATATAAAAAAATAAATAATAAACATGATATTATGTAAACATAGAAGAATAGTAGATCATATTTCTACTATGATAAATGCAAAAGATTTCCGCTACACTTTTTAGACTAGACTCATTAATATTTGCATTGACAATCATGGGGTGATAATTTATCTTCAAAGAAAATGAAAATCATTATCATATAATGAACGACGAATGGTACAGAACCAGGTTATTGGAGCAGGATATCCGGCTCACCGATGGTCGGAATCTTATCCTGTCCGTTCTCACCGGTCACATGAACCAGCATCTGACGGTTGAAGAAATCTATCTTGAAGCACACAAACAGAATCCTTCCATTGGAATGGCTACCGTGTACCGAACCGTTGATCTGTTGGTCACGAATGGTCTGGCACAGAAATTTGAGTTCGGAGAAGGTAAAGCACGATATGAGCTGGTACCCGGTCCCGGTGCGCCCGGTCACCACCATCACCTGATTTGTAATCACTGCAATAAAATCATCAATTACGATGAGTTCATGGACGAAGAAAAAGAATTCCTGCAGGATGTAGAGCGCGGCCTGGAGAAACGATATGACTTCCGGATACAGGACCATCAAAT
The DNA here is from genome assembly GCA_035267465.1 of bacterium. GTDB lineage: Bacteria > Fidelibacterota > JAANXI01 > JAANXI01 > JAANXI01 > DATFLS01. The sequence goes on along the minus strand of DATFLS010000102.1, from coordinate 8,154 downwards.
TCAGTTTTACGGACGATGCGAACAATGCCAGGAGTAGGCAATGCATTTTCCGCAAAATCTGACAAGAATATTTTTTCCATTCCAAACCGCCTGATGCGATGATTATATATGCGCGGGGATTCGGTCAGTCCAGTCCGTTTTCACCCGAACTATCTCTATAAACCCACCGGAGAAGGCTAACCTGACGAGGTCAATATGAAAGCAGCCATTGCCACAGACAGTGATCACGTATCGAAACACTTCGGAAGATGCACCCATTATACCATGCTGGAGATCGAAGAGCAGCAGATTGTACACAGAGAACTTATTCCCAATCCCGGCCACCGGCCGCATTTTCTGCCAGAGTTCTTAAGCGACCAAAATGTTGATTGCATATTATCAGGTGGAATGGGTCGGAAAGCCCGCGATCTGTTCGATCAGTATGGGATTGAAACTATAGTCGGCGTGGAGGGGGAAATTAACGAAGTCATCGATCGACTTTTACAGGGGGACCTGAGCGAAAGTGAGAATCTCTGCTCCCCTGGGCACTCCCAGCATAAGCACGGCGACTGCCACTGACTGATCGACTTTTGAAATAACACAGAATCAACAGCCGTCGGTGCATTTTAACCTCACGGCCGTTCAGAATCAGCGACACCCCTCAGGGAGGCTGATTTATTCCCCCCTTGAAATAAGTATCCTGACGGATTGATGTACTTTATCCTGCTGCTGATTGAGTTTCGCCGCACGTCCTCACTGGCTCTCTATCATTGCCGTCAAATTCCTTGATATTCGCCATAGTATCCCTAAATTTCACACGACCTTGTTGTTATCCTGTTTTCTGCTCGCCTGTTCGGCTGGCAGTGCGATTATTTACATAATGATTCTCGGAAACTGCGCTCGTTTACAGAAAGGATACCGATAATGGAGCACTTACCACATTCACTCCTGGATAAATACGGACGGTTACTCTCGCTTGATTTCTACCGTGGCCTTACCATGTTTCTATTGGTTGCCGAAGCAGCCGGACTGTGGCACTCCCTGAATGAACCTTACTTTGAAGGCACCGTCATCGGTGCGATTGCCACCCAATTCCACCATCATCCCTGGAATGGTCTGCGATTCTGGGATCTGGTTCAGCCCTTTTTCATGTTCATTGTCGGTGTTGCCATGCCGATCTCCTTCGGGAAACGCTGGGAGCGCGGCGACAGCTGGCCGGACACCTTCCGGCACGCCCTCACCCGTTCGCTGACCCTACTGGCGCTTGGTGTCGGTGTGTACTGTGTCACCGCCGGTCATCTGGTTTTTGAACTCTGGAATGTCCTGGCTCAGTTATCGTTCACCTACCTTGTGGCCTTTTTGGTCATGCGCAAATCGTCCGCCTCTCAGATCGGTGTAACCGTTGGCCTGCTTCTTCTCACCGAAGCCCTGTATCGATTGTGGCCGGTGGCCGGCTTTAATCAGCCGTTCATGCCGGATCATAATTTCGGATCCTGGCTGGACATGATTCTGATGGGGAAATTAAGCGGAGGACATTGGGTTGCTTTTAACGCGGTTCCCACTGCAGCCCACACCATCTGGGGCGTACTGGCCGGACAGGTACTCATCAGCGACCGCGCAACGAAGCATAAACTCCGGACATTGGTCATCGCAGGCCTGATTTTAGTGGTAGTTGGCTACGCCCTGAATCCTGTGACCCCTATCATCAAACGGATCGCAACGACCTCGTTCACTATCGTCACCGGGGGCTGGTGTTTATTGGCCCTGGTGTTCTCGTTCTGGGCCATTGATGTGAAGAAATTTCAGACAGGCATTGCCCGCTTTTTTGCCACTATGGGAATGAATCCCCTGTTCATTTACATGTTCAGTTTACTTGGGGGTGCGGCCTGGCTCGGTGACATCACCGGTGTATTCACTGAAGGATTTCTGGGCTGGTTCGGGATTCCGCTGGCTGTGATCGGGATCGTGACGGCGGTTATTGTCCAGGCGATGCAGTGGTATCTGACCTATTTCCTGTATGATAACCGCATTTTTATAAAGATCTGATTTGCCCTGCCGCCAGGGGCTGTTCAGGCAGGCAGCTCCTGTAATTATAAATCAGCCCGGAGACGACGCACAAACCTGGAGGGTACTGCGTTCCCATGGAGTTATGCAGAATACCGGCTTCGACGCTTGACTAAATTAAGCAAGGACTTTATCAAAAATTCAGTTACAATATCATCACCCGGAGCAATCCGTCTACAATGGTGATAAGAAAGGCCGCAATGAGGGTGGCGCCTAATGAATCGATCTTAAAGTCAGCGATTAATTGATCGGTAATCCACAACAGGAACGCATTCAAAACGAACTTAAACAAGCCGAACGTAAGAATGAGCAGCGGGAGAGACAGTATCACAAGCAGCCAGCCGAAGAAAAAATTGATCACGCTGTAGACAATTGCAGCGATAATGGCTGTCCCGAAACTCTTCAAATGCACGGATGGCATCAGCGCAGCGATTACATAAATAGCAACTGTTAGGATCAATATTTTCAAAACAAATAACATGACAAACTCTCCTTCATAGATCGGTGAAGGCAAAAAGCATGACAGGATCATAACGAGTCAGCGGGAAATTATTGCCTGGCTGACTCGCCGTCTTCGTTCGAAGCATCAATTCCAGCGACAGACTACAAACTGCGTGGCTGGTCTCCAGAGCGTGTTAATAGACCCCCCGGAGTGCCTCATCAGTGACATCCCCGATAAGGATACAGGCCACCTCGCCAATGAGACGTTTTTCATTATCCAGAATTCGGTTGTCGGACTTGGCTATGCTCACCAGATCGCCGACAACACCTACAATATTCGTCTCAGAAAGCATCTCCTTCACATCGATCAGGGACTGGAGAAAATAGGGATGCCAATTCTCAATACTTTCGTAGCGTTTCAGCGCCCCGGTAAAAATCGTTTGAGCGTCTTCTCTGGTGAGCGACGGCACCCATTCCTGCAGACTATTGATGATTTCGTTTGCCTCGACTCCCTGCAGCACCTTATCGGTGACCTTGCTGAACACCACATAGACAAACGCAAGATCATGCAAGCCAGACCAGGTATCCGTGCTTTCTTTCATGGCGGTTACCGCTCCCATCTCTTTTCAATTTATGCCAACATCGACCGGATAGATATGTTTATTATCGGCAGATTCTCCCACTTCTTCCGTGCCTGGTTTGCAAAGTCACCACCACAAATGCGTTCTGCACTGTGATGACAACCAGAGTGTCCTGACCCAAACGAGGTGGTAATACACCGGGAGCGCAATCCTGTGCTCGTTCAGAACAGCCCCCAGTGCTACTGATTCGAAAAATAATACCGGCCCAAATACCCGATAATAGCCTGCTTCACCTCCAGGGGGTCAATAATCCCGGCATGGCGGAATAGCACCTCGCCCCCGGGTTTTACCAGCATGGTGTACGGGAGATTCCCCGCCCACTCCGAATCCACCGATTCTATCAACGCATACTTATCCGGTGATTGGAACAGATAATTCGTGGTGGACGCCTCCTGCTTCTGCAGGAATGTCAGCGCCTGATCATATTTCCCGGGATCGTCCGCACTGATGGTCACCATTTCAAAATTGCGGTTCCGATACATGCGGTTGATGTCTACTAACTCCGGAATTTCGGCGACACACGGTCCACACCAGGTTGCCCAGACGTTAATGAGCCGGAGATTGTCGGTGTTGTTTTGAATGACTTTCTCCAGCCCATCCCTCTCAATTCTGCGCAGCGACACCTCTTCCTGCGCCCAACGCTCCAGCGCCCTGTCTACCGAGGGGCGTTTATCGGCCCATTTAATTGAACATCCGAACGTTTTTGTGCTCCTCACGGGCACCGGTTTCCCCTCCAGGAGTGCTTCGATAGCATTCCGGGCATCACGGGACGTTACCCTTTCCGGGTTTTCGGCGTCATCAACCCGGCCGACATATCTGAGCTTCCTTTCCCGGTCAAAGATAAAGACATGTGGTGTGGCAACCGGACCATAGGCCATTGATACCTCCTGAGAATCACCATCATAGAGATATGGAAAATTAAACTCATGCTCTCTGGCCCGGATTTTCATCTCCTCGAAGGAGTCACTGAGATCGGTGTAGCCCAATTCATCCAGCCGGAGCGCCTTCGGATCATTGGGCGAAATTGCCACCAGTGCGACTCCCCGGTTCGTGTAATCGGCAGCCAGCGCCTTTATTCGCCCCTCATAGGCCTGGGCCGTCGGACAGTGGTTGCAGGTAAACACAACCACCAATACTTCCGCATCGACGAAATCGCTCAGGCTGTAATCTCTCCCGTCGACGCCCGGCAAAGTAAACGGCGGGGCGGGTTCGCCGAGTGCAAGCGTTTCAATTTCGGCTGCGCTCAAATAACCACCACCGCTCACCGCCAGGAGCAGCGCCACAATACAGCTCACATACCTGGTCATTATTCTCCTCCTGATTGGTGTAAAATCAACCTGGCAGACTCCCAACTGCTATTTCCCGGGATGGGTCTATTCTGCGTGTCTTACTTTGACCCGATAGAAGTTTATAAATGCCCCGGGGAGCGCCGTGATAAATAACACATTGATATGAGGTTCAATAAAGTACTGAACCAGAAATCCGAAAACAAGCAACCCTATAAAATATTGAATTGCATACTTCTGTACATAAAATAATCCCAGTGGATTAAACAGTCCCAGCATAAAGGCCAGCCATGGAATACCGGGATATCGCTTCCGGAGGAGTAAAGGAAAAATAAGATACAGAATAATGACAATTTCAGCCCAGCCGATAGTGCTCATACGGTACCTGAACTTCGTTCCAGAAGGATCCCTGTTCGTCGAGCTCTCATTGCCGGTAATATATCAATGGAATGGTAGGGATAAAAATGAAAGGTGGCGCGGTTCGGCCCGCCAATCGCCGGGACCGGAAATCTGATAAAATATCGACTTGTTGCGGTTCCTGCAACTTTGAACGAGAGTTTCCGGGGATTATCCTGCTCAGTATGTGCTCTTGTGTCGACATTTTGCCCCGGAATATATAAAAGCTCCGGGAGCATGATACCCCCGGAGCATAACCCTCAATTGCCTGAATTCCCCGCAAACCAAACAAAAGGGGTATTAGAGTATAGGGAGGCAGAACGATTATATCAAGGAGTCCTCCGTTGCTGAGTGTACATCCTGCACTTGAGCGCAGATATGTCTGCCTATTGCTCGCCGTCAACCCTTGCCCTCAAGGAAGAACTATTTCTATGGAATTCACAGGGTGATGCGTGTTGTTCCCCTGGAGAGGTCGAAACAAAGAAACAGATTTTCATTTTCCGCATACCAGGAGCCACTTTGAAGCGCACTGAGTGAACGGGCCTCTGTTAAGGGCACTGATTCCCCTTCAGTTTGAACAGTTGGTGCTCCCGACAGCCTGCCGGTGGTCCTCAGTGTGAACCGCCCGGTGGCAAATGGCGCATTTAGTGCGATGGTATCTCCATCCCTGGTAATTGAAGTCAATTCCTTTGCCGCCCAGTAGCGCGCAATTTCGCTCAGCTTCATCCAGAGAACATTTTCATATTTGGCATGCACACGGCCAACCACCTCTTTGAAAATATTGAACCCTGTTTTTTCCCCGTTATAATAAATGCCCGGCCAGTGGCATACCAGGATGGCAGGCTCTTCCTGGTCGATCACCTCCACCAGGCGTCCTTTTTGAAGATCTTCGGTGATAAACCGATCAACGGAACCGGGCGTGAGACCGTCCCACCCTCCAAACCAGTCACCAGTGCATCCGATGATAGACACCACGCATTTCGGGTCATCGCTGTCCAGATCTTCGGCTAACTTCACGCGGGGTTGTACGCTCTGTTCCGGGTCTGTGAACAGGTCACGAAAATAATGCGGCACATCGACATTATAGACCTCCCGCACCGCCTCTCTGGTTCCCAGCGCCAGATTTTCACGATTCTGGCTGCCAAACCCGCCGGGTGTGGTGATGCCCTCGCAGTATAATCCGGCGTTGCGCAGAATGCGGAGCGCGTAGGCCATATACTCCGTCAGCACCTCCGCGCTCTTGTCCTGACTCCATCCCCAGTTTTCCATGTATTCGGGGGAAGCTTCCTGATAGGGTCTGCCGGTATAGATATCGATCACCCGGGTATGGCTGATCATTTCGGGATGGATATCCCAGTCTTCGGACATGAAGTCCCGGACCAATGCCAGACTCTCGCTCAACTCCTGTGCGGACCAGCCCGGGAGAAAACGATCTACCCAGCCAACGCAAGCCGGGTAGGGTACGATACTGTACTTTCCTTTCACCCCGTGGTCGCGACACCACTCGCCGAATTCGCGAACGAAGGCATCCGGAATTTCTCTCGGTAATCTCCGCCAGTCCTGTGGATATCGATCCGGAAATGCGGCATGAAACTGGGGAATACCATAATAAGCCATGTTGACCAGACAGGTGGAATCGTCAATAATGAAACTCAGCGGCACTTTATTTTCCGGGTTGAGGACCTCTACCGTCTCCGCACCCGGCGACCTCTCTTGTCCTACAAATAATTTCGGAGATAACAGTCCGGCGCTGCCAACCACAGTGGTTTTCAGAAACTTCCGCCGTGTAAATTCTCTTTTATTATTGGTTTCCATAACGTAAAGTCATTACCCTCCCGAGTTGTCAAAGTAACCGGTTGCCTGATGCAGATAAGTTCATGTCGATTCAGTTGAAAATTTTTTTCCCGAAGGGAGTGAAGGCCAGACTCGCCAATTTCATATGCTGGGATGCAAAGGGGATACCGATAATGGTGATGGCGCAGAGGACAGCGAATAACACATGCGTGAGCGCAATCCATATCCCACCGATAATAATCCAGATGATATTCATAATGAGCGTCAACAGTCCGGTTGACGATCCGGTATCTTCAATGCGTTTGCCAAACGGCACTAACCCCAGCACGGAGAGCTTCATGCACTGGATCCCGAACGGGATACCGAGAATTGTCACACAGAGTGCCAGGCCGCTGATAATATACTCCAAAAAAATAAAAATGCCGCCGCCCAGCACAATCCACAGTAGATTTCCCAGTAAACTCATCGTCTTATTAAATCCGTTGATTGCTGCGGATACCTTCTCAGCTCATCCATAACTCCCGGACGTTATCGTTCCACTGGGAGGAATGCCTGAGAACGCTCTCAGCGCATCGGCCTGATTCGGATGTCAATGTCCTCCTCACCGCTCAGTAAGGAGACCAGTTTCTCCGGATCCGTATCGCCATAATGATAGGGATAAAGAATCCCCGGTCGAAACGCCCTGGCCGCATCGGCCACCATTTCGGGGGTCATGGTATACGGCAGATTCATCGGTAAAAATGCGATGTCGATGTTTTCCAGAGATTTCATTTCAGGCGTATTCTCGGTATCACCGGCCACATACACGCGCGCGCTCCCGAAAGAAATAACATAGCCGTTGCCCTCTCCCCTGGGATGATATGGCTGGCCCGCACTGCGCATATGGACCAGATTGTACGCCGGTACCGCTTCTACAGTCAATCCCTTTACGTCCTGTGAGTCTCCGTTGCTCATAACGACCGCCTGATCCAGTTTCCCGGCCAGCACACCGGCAACAATCACCACCGTCTCCTGGGAGCGCAATTTGTTAATCACGGCAGGGTCGAAGTGATCACCGTGCCCATGGGTGATCAGTATAATATCGGCTCCGGGCAGGGCAGAGTAATCTCCATACTGTGACACCGGATCAACATGGATAATGGTTCCCTGATACTCAAACATGAGTGTCCCATGCCCGATGAATGTAATCTCCAGGTCGCCCTCCGGGGTGGAAACGACGTCCTGCGCATACTGTTTCTGGCCGAACAGGCAGACCGGAATGACCGTGAGCAAAAGGCTCACAACTCCTTTTTTCACCATGAGAGACCTCCTTCAATACCCTACAAATTTTTGTGATAATTCCATTCACCAAACCGGATCTCATAAATAGATTGTCCGGTTCTGAGAACTTGCTAAATTCCAACAGAATCGAGCAGATTGCACACCGGGAGAATTTGTGCTCTCTCTGCCCATTATCCCGCTTTGGTCAAGGGGATGTTAAATATCCTCTCCCTTCCCTAAATACCCATATTACTCAAGGTGTTCATTACTCGTCGCATGGTTTCGGTTAAATC
>DATFLS010000101.1:0-2851 GCA_035267465.1 bacterium | reverse complement strand
CGCCGCCGGCTTGCCTGAGGGCGTCCACCATGCGCTGCTGGCCCTCAACGGGAACCACCTGATCTTTGGCACCATGGAAGGCCCAGACCGGGATATCGATCAACCGGCCGGCCGTGTCCGGATCCCCACTTCCACAGATGGGAATCATGGCCGCGAAATACTCCGGGTAAGCCGCCGCCAGGTTCCAGGTTCCGAAGCCGCCCATACTGAGTCCGGTCAGGTAAATCCTGCTCCTGGCCACCCGGTAGCGGCGCATGACATCATCCAGCAGCCTCTTCAGGAGTTCCGTTTTCCAGCGGGCGTTTTCCCGGCACTGGGGCGACACGATGAGGAAGGGAAACTCTTTTCCCGCCGCTGCCAGCTTGGGCGGCCCGTGTTTTTTCAACATGTCCAGAGTATCACCCCGCTCACCTGCCCCATGGAGAAACAGCATCAACGGATACTGCCGGTTCGGGTTCTGATAATAATCCTGAGGAAGGTATAAAAGATATTGGAAATCCCTGGCCGGGAACCGGTGCAAACGATGTGGTGTTTGTCCCACCGGAGGTGGTTCCCGCAGGGCTGACAATCCGGCGCAAGCCAGCAGAAACAGACATATTTCTGCGGCCGCCAGAAAAAACCGCAGGCGCATAACGGGCTCCTTTCTGGTGAAAATAGTATCGACGTACCACTGGATCAGAAGAAGCAATCGCCATTGATGAAGTGATCTCTGGGAAAATCAATTTACCGGAAAATAAACGGAAGGTACCGAAGTGGAACCCGTATCCGGGAGGAAGAATACCGGGGCCTGGATTACCGGAATCGTCTTGTTGTCACCGCCGGGCAACATCATACGGGTTAAAAGAGCCGACCATATTCATTCGCACGTCGTCGGCTTCCTGCTGAAACTGCTGGAATAACTTTTTGGTCGGTTCCTGCTGGAACCATTTGTGAAACGCGTCTATATCCCGAAACGCGAATCGGACCGTAATGCAATATTGACCCTCCATATCATTGGAAATGGGCAATTTAGTCACCGGATTTTCGTGTTTGATGTTCTCCACCAGGGCAATGGGATACCCCAAGGGTGCACCGGATTTTGCCGGTACATTCATGTTCACATGGACAATAAGCAGGTTATTAACCGCCTCCGGAGCAGACTGGCCATTGTCCTCCTGAGCCGCTAATACACCGAATCCCAGGGATAGAATCAATAGGGAGATAAGATGAATCTTGCGCATGGATGCCTCCTTTGGATTATGATGTTGTGCAGTTCCTGTTACCACACGTGTATCATTCTTCAGTTGACACCCGCGTTAAAAAATTACAGTCGATGGTGCCGATGATGCACAAAGCACCTCCGGCAGGAGTGTCCTCACGGACGTTTCGTCGACCGCATCTTTGGAACCCATTGAAGAATCACAGGTAAGTGGAGACTGTTGTTTCCGGACACCAGCCCAGGAAGGGACAAAACATGGACAATCACATTGCAGAATACATACGGGATCAGGGGCATTCGATTCAAGATAAGGACCGCCGGGTTCTCTATCATATACATTTGTTATAGTCTATGGGTTTGCGATAGAGTCAGCAAGAACGGAACGCTGCTTTTTCCGGGTACGACCGTTGATTCCGGTAGCTGTAAGGACTGGTTGAGTGAGAGGAGTGTGATCGCGGTTCCCTGTCGGAATCACTAACAATATATGCTAACATTACTCGGATGGCAAGGGTATCTTAATCTTCGCGCAAGATTTAAGGTTTGTATCATCCTGGACGATGAACCATAGATCACGGATAACACGGTCTCGCCCAGGTCAAGCACCTGTGGTCAATGATTCAATTGTGCAAAGTGCCCTTTGCCGGGGTTAAGCCATGCGCTTTGCGCTCTGCCCTGCCTCTTTCTTCTCCCTACGGATTGTGAGATCTTAGAGCAACCGGTCTACGATTTCCCGGGCCGCGGCGTCCATATTGATGCTGGCCATATCGGTTTCCGGGGCACTCTCCGGGGGAGAAAAGCCAAGCCGCCGCCCGGCTTCGTTCAGGGTCTGCCACCGAAGAGAAGAGCTCACCCGTCGCCGGGAGTAGAACCCGGCCGTCGGACGGTTTAACGCTCCGGCAATATGCAGGGGGCCGGTGGATCCGCTGATAAAGACATCGACAAAAGCAAGATGCCGGGCAAAATTCAACAGCCCTTTCTCCGAACAATATCTGACGGCAGGCTGTGATTGGGCGCGCAGGGCATCCACCGCTGCCTGCGCGGTTTCGTGTTCGCCCGGACCGGCGGTCAGGACAAGGGTGCAATCCTGCCGGGCGGAGATGGCGGTTCCGAGCCGGATATATTGCGCAAGAGAAAGGTTGTGAGCGGACCCTCCGCTTCCGGCATGAATAAAGATTAGACGATGGTCATCCGGAATTCCATACTTTCGAATAAAATCACGGCGCAGCCGGGCTACTTCTTCTGCCGGGAACCACAGGTATGGACGAGGCACCGAATGATCCGGTCTGATGCCCCGGCTCTTCAGAAAGTGGAGTACCAGATCCTGATTATACTCGAATTCCGGTTTCACCGAACGAGAACGCCGCTGGCGCAGCCGGTGGGTGTAAAACACCAGCGAGATATTTGTGGTGGGTGCCATTCGAGAGGGTATCCGAGCACCCCAGAGAACCGGGCCGGTCCGAATCTCAGGGTGTAAGGCAATGGCTGCGGCATACCGCTCCGAACGGAGCGTTTTTACTAAAGACCGCATGCCCTCGACGCCGGCCTCCGGGCCGGGATCACGCACGACCTGATCTATCCAGGGACAATATTCTGCCAGTTCCGCCGTGTCATCGGAAACCAGGGCATGCACTTCCGTGGATGGCAGGTTGGATT
>DATFLS010000100.1:0-2166 GCA_035267465.1 bacterium | reverse complement strand
CCATCAGCCTCCTGAATGAAAATCATGAACCGGTAATGTCCTGGAAAGTGTCCAATGCTTTTCCGGTAAAAATCGAGGGTCCGGGCCTGAATTCCACCGGAAATGAGGCCGCCATCGAGACCCTGGAAATAGCCCATGAAGGATTGACGATCGAGAACGGATAAACGAGATGGATCGAGCATTTCCGCCAACCGGGTTCCATTTCAGAGTCGAATTTGTGAATGTGGAAGAGGCCACGGAGAAGGATGTGAAATTCCGGGAGGTGTCTGGCTTGTCGGCCGAATTGGGGATTGAAGAGGTCACGGAAGGCGGGGAGAACAGGTTTACTCATCGGCTTCCCTCCCGGGGGAAATATTCGAACCTGGTGCTGAAACGCGGGTTGTTAACGGATTCGGGGCTGATTAAGTGGATATGGGATGCCATCGAAAGCTTCAAGTTTCAGCCCTCGGACGTGAACGTGACGCTGTTGAACGAACAGCACGAGCCGGTGGCTGAGACGTATAGTTTCAATGGCGCCTGGCCCCAGAAATGGTCGATCTCCGATTTCAACGCCCAGGACAATTCGATAGTGGTGGAGTCTCTGGAATTGGTGTATAAATACTTTACCCGCACTGCATTGGATTAGGAGGCGAACCAATGACGATTGAGATCAGAGAGTTGGTGATCCGGGCAAATGTAGACCGGGTTCCCAGCCCGGGGGAACCCACCGGCGGACTAACGGAAGCCGCACGGCAAGAACTCATCACCGATTGCGTGGAGCGGGTCATGGACATCCTCCGTGCGCAGTCGGAACGGTGAGTGCCTCCTCAGGATTCTGATGTTCGATCAGGGCCCGGTGGTAATACATGTGCAATTGGCCGTTGAACCAGTAATAACCCGGTTTTGTAAGTTTTCGAGTATTTCTCCGCCAAATAGTCGCAGAAGAGGAACGAAGGAGCACAACTGATGAAGGGAGAATTGAAAAAACTCCGGATTGAAGCCTACAAAGATATCGAGTATAACAAAAAAGTGGATACTTTTGCGGTGATGTTCAATCCCTCCACTTACAGCAGGTCGTATCAGGTGGAGTATGAATCAGGTCAGGGGCAGGGCACGACCGGCAGCAACCAAAAGTTTAAAAAAATTAAGCCCCAGGATTTCCAATTTGAATTCATTCTGGATGGGACCGGCGCTTCCGGTACGAAGATAGATGTCCCCCGGAAGATCGATAAGTTCCTGGATCTCACCACCAGGATGGATGGCGACATTCATCGGCCCTACTACCTCAAGATCATCTGGGGCGGGTTGGTTTCGCGTTGTGTATTAAAGCAGGTGGAATTCACCTACACTTTATTTACCACAGATGGAGAACCCCTGCGGGCCAAGGTGAACGCGACTTTCTCGGGTATCAAAGATGATAATCTCCGGATCGCTGAAGAAAATAAAAACTCCCCGGATCTCACCCGCCAGCGCACCGTGGGTGAGGGCGATACACTTCCTTTAATGGCCTACGAAGTCTACGGCGATTCTTCCTATTACCTGGATGTGGCCCGGCACAACAATCTCAGAAATTTCCGCACCCTGGAAGCCGGCATGACCATTGAATTTCCACCGCTCAGGCAGCAGCAGACATCATGAGTAACGGACGAGTCGTTCCCACACCGGATTCCTCGGATCTGCCAACCTACCGGATTCTCATTGACGGCCAGGAAATCACCAAGAAGTATCACCTGCTGGCCCTGACCGTGACGAAAGCGGTGAATAAAATTCCGGTAGCCAAAGTCCGGTTGTTGGACGGCGACGCTTCCAAAGAAGACTTTGAGATTAGCAACACCGATTTTTTTGTGCCTGGTAAGAGTATCGAAATTCTGGCCGGTTATCATTCCGAGGAATCCACCCTGTTCCAGGGGATGATTATCCGGCACGGCATCAAAAGCCGGGAAGGAAGGCATTCTATTCTGGAGGTGGAGTGCAAGGACGAAGCCGTCAAGATGACGGTGGGACGGAAAAACGCTTATTTCCAGGACATGACCGACAGCGATATCATAGCAGAGATCCTTGGACAATACAATCTCACTGCCGATGTGAGCTCAACGTCCTATCAACATCCGGAGATGATTCAATATTACTCCACGGATTGGGATTATTTGGTGGAACGAGCCGATGCGAATGGTCTGCTGGTGATTG
>DATFLS010000099.1:0-2770 GCA_035267465.1 bacterium | reverse complement strand
CCGTAATCAGGCACACGGATCCCCGGGAAATCTCCTGGATCTCTATGCCGCCAGTGACATCCCGGAAACGGAAGGAACAGAAATTCTCCGCTTCAAATTCGCCTCCTCGGCCGCTCACGTCACCGGGAAGCGACTCACCTCCTCCGAGTCCACTACTTGGTTAAAGGAGCATTTCACCGCTTCCCTGGCCGACGTTAAAACGGTCCTAGACCGATTTCTACTTGGCGGAGTGAATCATATTTTCTATCACGGTACCCCTTATTCCCCTCCCGGCGAAGCCTGGCCGGGTTGGTTGTTCTATGCGGCCGTCAACTTCAGTCCCACCAATTCGTTCTGGAACGACTTCTCCACGTTGAATGCGTACGTGGCGCGCTGTCAATCCTTTCTGCAGTCCGGACATCCGGAGAATGACGTGCTGCTCTACTTCCCCATTTTTGACCGGTATGCTGAAAGAGGCCGGGAACTGCTGGTTCACTTCGACGGCCGGGAAGCCGTGCGAGACCAGTCGGCATTTGCCGCGAGTGCCCAACTGCTCCGGGACCGGGGCTATGCGTTCGATTTCATCTCGGATCGTCAGCTTCGACAAACAGAGGCGGCCGGCGGCCGGCTCCGAACCGGGGGCGGCGTTTATCAAACAATCGTGGTCCCCACATGCCGTTTCATCCCGCTGGAAACCTTCCGCAAACTGCTGGAACTCGCTCAGAACGGCGCCACCGTGATATTCTATAAAAATCTTCCCGGTGATGTGCCTGGGCTGGGGAACCTCGAAAACCGGCAGCAGAGCTTTCAGCGGTTACTGGGGCAGATCAGATTTCCCGACACCGATGCCGGCGGGATACAGTTGGCAAAAGCAGGCAAGGGACGGATAGTACTCGGTGAGGATCTGGATCGGCTGCTGTCCACTGCCGGTATCTGGCGGGAATCCATGGTCGACCACGGATTGCAGTATGTCCGACGACGCTCCGGGGACAGCTACTATTATTTTATCGTCAACGGAGGAGCAACCAGGTTCGATGGCTGGATGCCGCTTCAGGTGGAGGCCGGATCCGCGGCCCTGTTCGATCCCATGCAGCACATCAGCGGTTATGCCCGGACCCGATCTTCCGAATCCGGTTCCATAAAAGTCTACATGCAGATGGAACCGGGCGAATCACGCATCATCCGGACCTTCCGGGACCGAAAAACCGGCTATTGGTTTCCGTATTACGAAACCAGCGACCCGCCAACACACCTCACCGGCACCTGGTCGGTACACTTTATAGAAGGCGGACCGGATCTTCCGGCGCCTGGTAAGACCACCCGATTGCAATCCTGGACGACATTCGGCGGGCAAGAGGTGCAGAATTTTTCAGGAACGGCCAGGTATATCCTAACATTCCCGCACCCAGCTGGGGAAGGCGACGGCTGGCTGCTGAATCTCGGGAAGGTGTGCGAAAGCGCCCGGATGTGGCTCAATGGCCAGAACCTGGGAACCCTGATCGGTCCTGATTATCGAATGTACCTGGATGGCAGCCTGCTGAAGGAGACCAACACTCTCCGGGTTGATGTTTCCAATCTCATGGCTAATCGCATCGCCTATCTGGACCGGCATAATATCCCATGGAAAAAGTTCTATAATGTCAATTTCCCGGCCCGGCGGCGGGAAAATACCAATGCCCAGGGGCTGTTCGACGCATCGAAGTGGCCGCCCCGGGACTCCGGACTCCTGGGACCGGTCACGCTCACGCCGGTAGCACTCAAACAATTTTAACCCCATATTTCTCACAATATGGGAGAACAACAAGGAATCCGAACGACAATTGCTGGACCGCCATGATCAGCATTGCTCCTGAGATTTCTGGTCTCTCTTCTATTGCTTCGATAGCACAATCGTGCCTTTTCTAAAGGAAGTGCTCATTAAAGAGAATTCCAGAAACCTCGGCCTGGAGGTGTATCATGGCACACCGACATGGTTTATATCGCGAGTTCAGAATTCAGATTACGAATGGCTCTAGATAGAGGAGTAAAATCTTGCTCAATCAATTAATAGCAGGCAGAGCACACGCATGGAGAAGCAGAGGAGGGGGCCTTCAGACTTCAACAGGTGTGCTCTGCTCTGTTATCAGGTGAGGAGGGCGGGTGCAGCAGCGATACAGCATCCCCACCAGACTGCTCTGCTGTACCGCAAACATTTAAAACTCTTCCATTCCCTGCGGCATGTATTCTTCTCCTCCAGTGTCTTGCTGCCCACGGCGTTGCTGCTTATCCCGGAAATTATTGATATTTAATCTCAGGGAAAGCATAACTACCGGCGCTTCCCGCTCCATAAACCGGTAATTATAATATCCGGCTCCTTCCGAGGTGGACTCCCGTTGACCGGTCCCTAATAAATCCCGAATCTGCAGGATGGCAGAAAATTTCCGGTCCATAAAATCCTGTCGGAGAGATAAATTCGTCATAAAAAAGCCGGTCCGGCTTCCCTGTGCCGACACTCTCGGACTGTGATACATCCCGTTTAACTGTATCTGAGTCGCTTTAAACAATTTAAACGCGTTCCGTATCCGTGCATTCCAGGTAAAACTCTCCCGGGAGAACGGGTCGCTATACAGCACCCCTTCGATCCGGTAGTGATACAGGCTGCCCATCAAACTCAGATTCCAGAAACTGGCCACGTCCGTACGCAACATCATCTCGGTACCCAGGGAGTAATCCATCCCCACATTCTTGACCGACTGGAGCGACACATTCTGCTCATACACCGATTGCACTCGTTCGATCACGTTGTGGGTGA
>DATFLS010000098.1:0-15088 GCA_035267465.1 bacterium | reverse complement strand
CGAGATCATCGACATGGATGGGGCAGAGCCGGTAGGCTCCGTCGCCAAAGAGGCCAAAGACAGGAAAACGCCGCAGCAACCAGGCAATGTTGTTTATCAGAATGCTGTTTTCACCGAACAACAGTGCCGGACGGAGAATTGTATACGGTATTCCGCATGCTTCCAGGCAATGTTCAACCCTGGCCTTTCCGCGAAAGTACGGTAATTCCGAGTCTTCCGTCGGATTGGTGATGCTGATATGGACAATTTTTTCAACTCCCGCTTCCCTGGCTGCGCGGAACAAGATTTCCGAGTTTCGGATAGCGTCCTCAAAGGTGTAGGAATCGTATTCGAACCGAATCCAGTAGGTATTGTAAAGTACGCTCACACCATCCAGGCACCTTTTCAGTGCTTCCGGTTGGTCAAAAATTAACGGATAAGCTGCAATGGCCTCACGGAGAGGATGTGCCTCCGGAGGAGTATTGGTCAGGGTAATGACATCCCGGCCACATTTTAGCAGGCGCCGGGCAATATAGCTGCCGGTGAACCCGAAGGCTCCGGTCACGGCATGGGTGCCACGCTCTTTCATATCCGTATTTTATCCTGCCTGTCAGATTCCGGACACTTTGGCATCAACCGGCATAATTTATACGGACCGGATAGCTATCGAAACACCAATCCGGGTTCTTCCCCGGTAAAAGACAGTTTCATCGCTTCTTTCTGTTACACCAGGAGCGAAGCAGGCTTCTCGTATTCGATCTGACACAGCAAGGGCCCGAGTTTGGATCTGGACTGTGAGTTCGCGGCAGAGAGCAACTGAGTCGTATCGTAAGGGAACACCGGATTGCGGTAGACGTTACCAATGTTTACATTAGCGGAAAATTGCAGGTGCAGTTTTTCCAAACCATTGCAGGAGAAAATTCCGGACCAGACGATGTTTGGCAATCCGTTCACCGAATTTGTAGTCGTATTTACGATCTTCGTCTATGCGGCCCGGCTGATGACCGGTCCGGGCGATTATTACGGGTATGAATTGAAATATGCCAATTCCTATGAATCACAGGCCGACCTGGATCACATGGAATACCGTCATCCGGAGATGTGGCAGATCGCCAGGCAGGAAGCCGATTCCGGATTTATAGAATTCAGCTGGATCCCCATATCCAGACCGGCGTTCTATTTCCCTGAGAATATCGGTTTACTTTCGGGAATGCTATTCAGTGATTTCATACTGGAGCTGGATTATAAACCGGTTTCCCAGGAAGAGAATGGCGGGGATTTCTGTATCATGTTTAACTTCCAGAACCCGGAACAGTATTATTACCTGCATCTTGCATCACAGGACGAAGCATATACACATGATATCTTCCTGGTCGACAGGGGAAATCGTATTCCGATATCTAATATGAGTGCCGGCGGTATCCAGTGGAAGACCCGGCAATGGAACCGAATTCGGCTGGAACGCAGTCTGACCTTCGGCACGATCTATGTATATGTGAATGACATGCACCATCCCGTCATGATGGCTGAGGATAATACATACGGCCATGGACTAATTGGATTCGGCGCCTTCCAGAATCCCGGCAAAATCGATAACCTGCGCATACTGGCGCCGCGGATGATGCACACGCGGATGTCATTCTTCCGAAAGAAGTCTGCCGGACGCTGACACTTCCTCCGGTTGGCAGGGCCGACTGCTTCCCGAAGATTGTTGAGATTTCCTCATGGCTCCCGTACATCACTGTTCGGGCTGCAGCCACGCTGTGTTTAGCGGGCGCACGCTGCTTGAACACCGTTGATCAGAACCCAGGTAACGGTAGGCGAGTAACTCGGGAAGATCGCCCCAATGCAGCCGGGAACTGAAATCGCAACAAATCGGAGCACTCGGTGTCCTATGAGTCATGAGCGACATCAATTTTCCCGAAGAGCCATTCTTACTGTAGAACAGACGGAACGAGATAACTTAAAATGAATCCCGCCAGAAACGCGATGATCCCGCCAATGGCCACCAGCACATAACTCAGGAGGGTGTTTTCTTTCCCTTCCATAGCTGGCTCCTTTCACGTATTAGTTAGAATAGCCCTCCCTCACATCTCTCTGCACCCTTCCATGAGAAAAGGATCAAGAAATGTGCCAATAAATCACCGCTCTGACAGAACCTGCTGGTTTTTAAGCACTTATAAAAATCGGATTCCCGAGATATGTCGGAAATTCGACCGCATCGTCGAACAGAATATGAAGACCGGCCTGTTTGAACCACTATTCGGATCCATACAGCCGGTGAATATGAACCGGTTGAGTAGAGTCAATCCGGGGAAGCAACCACAGGATCCCCCAGTCTGAGCAATCATTTGATCCGGAACCGGTGCAAACAGCCGGTGGAAGAAATCCGAATTACCGGAAAATCCTGATTTCAGGTCTGATGCACGGGGTGCAGCAATAGGTTGCCTGTAACCCCTTGTGCCACTCAGTTTCCTTTGTGTCAACGAATGTTCGAAAAGGGGGAGAATCTGGTGCACATGGTTGGGGGCAGGAGATTATTTACTTTCGGAATAGCTGTTAGAATCCACCATATCCAGGGTTTGTTCGAGCTGGGAGTCCACTCCGGTCACCTCTTTATCGATATCCCGCTGAACGGTGAAATCCGGGATCACCCCGTGCTTCTCGAAATTATCCAGCGGCGGTTGTTTCAGCACGATAGTCGAGATACCGACGGAAAGGTTGGTCCGGGGCAACTCCACCGGAATGCGCTCCCCGAACGAACCACCGGACAGCCCGCCGGTTTCCACACCAACGACGTATCCCAGGTGATAATGTTGAATAAAGGAGGGAAAATACGCACCGGCAGAGAAGCTGTGACCATTCGTTAACACAAACACCTGTCCATGGAATCGTCTCCGTAACGGCTGGGGCTGGATACTCTCCTTCACGGAGATCTCGATCACCTCGCCCTCCGGGCTCTGTAATACCTGCTGATGCCGCCGGCTGAACACATGGACCTGCAGCCACTCGAAAATGTCATTGACATAATGCTCATAATATTGTTTCAACTGCGAACTGACCTTCATCCGAACCCTGGAAATCGGCAGCAGCGGTTCGTCGGTAAGATAGCTTAACAGCTCATCAGCATTGGCCGTGTTCCCTCCGAGATTATCCCGGAGGTCAATCACCAGATACTCTATCTGATTCTGATTCAACTTGTGGAAAGACCGTCTATAGAAAGGTTTTAACTCTGATCCCCGGAACGTTTGCACGGACATTACGGCGGCCTTCTTCTGCGGATAGATGGTTAATGAATGGGTATAGCGCGGTTGACCGGAGCGCCGTTTCCGCATTGCCACCATCTCGTTACCGGTGACACCAATGACGATCTCACTCACCGGTTCCCGGCCCGGCTTTTGATAGGTGACGTTCCACATACTCTCGTCCGGATACAGCATCCAGAAGAAAATCTTAAACAGATCGGATTCCAGCGATTTCGTCACAAACGAAGCGGTTTCCCCCTGCAATAACGTGGTGAATCGCCTGGTGATGTTCTCTATGGGAGTATCGTTGATCGCGAGTAGTTCCGCGCCAATCCGGTGAGATTCGGGCCGGGAATAATCCTGGAGAATATACGTTTTGTTGCCGATGTATACCAGGTCAAAAGGAAATAAGACAGAGCGCAAATCGGACAGCAAGTCGGGTTCAAACGGGAGGGAAAGGTAGGTATGACCGTCCTTGATCATCGCAACCAACGGGGCAATCTTCAGATAAAACTCGATGCGTGTCATCGGCTGCGTCAGAGACGAGTCAATCTCCACAAATTTCCGCCGGAGCGAATCCTTATCGACCAGTGCATACAGGTCAGGATGGACTTCATGCAGCGTGTCCCAGAGATATTCCAGGTCGGCCCGGAGTTCGTCGGGGTCATACTCCCGGCGAATTTCATCTGCGGGTGTCAGTTTGGTCTTGCCGGTAGCAGCACAACTGAGCAGCATACCTGCCGTAACCAATCCGACGACGACTATGAGTATTTTGCTGCCCAATCTCATGGCTTTATCAACAAAATTGTTATAAAAGTGTTCCCCGAATACAGGAGCGAATACCGGGAATCTATAAAATCAGGATTATATTCAAAAAGTTACTTCCAATGACCTTCAGAGACACCAATTGACCACGTCTGTACCAGAACCAATCGCGATGGCTTCTATCCCGGAATCCTGTCCGTTCATCATCATGATATCGCTCTATCATCACCCCGCCATGTATATGAATTATAAATATGAAGAATGCGATATGCAAATATTTCACTTCATTCGGATCAATTTTTCCTTGGAAGCATGATCCGAACAGGAGAGAGGCGGTACCGGGACGGCAAGAACGCAAAGTCCCTTAGTACGATACCCTATATTCAAAACTCCAATGATCCTGCCATTCTCTGGGAAACGAGATGACACAAGTTCACGAAAGCCAAAAGACAAAACTCGGAACCCCGACTATCAAAAGAGCACCTATCCAGACATTCACATGGGAAGCCAGTTCGCTGCCAGGGATGGTGACGAATAAAGAGGACCATTGCGAATCAGGCAGGACTTCACACGGTATTACAATGGAAAAAGGGGTTCTCCCGCCCTGGAATCTTTCTGATCAAGGTTCTTAATCCCGGTGCTCACTCAAGATGGAAGACCTCATTTAGGTCCACGGATGTGGGGCTCTTGTCGGGATTGGTTGGCATCAGGTCACTCATATACTCCCACCAGCGCTGGCAGACTTCGGTTTCCGCAATCTGTTCCCATTGATGGTCCTGTTCGAGTTCCACGTAAGCGAAAAGCTGGCTGGTTTCGGGGTGCAGAAAGATGGAGTAACTCGCCACCCCATGCCGCTTCAGAATCTCTTCCATTTCTGCCCAGATCGGATTATGTCGCCGGGCGTACTCGTCGTGTTTCTCAGGATGGACGTTCATAACGAAGGCTTTTCTCATCATGCCGATATTCCTGTTCTTTCGGATATCAGGAGCATCACCGGGAGCTAGTTTTCCGGCACAAACCGGACGTTCAAATCAATAGGAACCGGCAATCCTTTGTTCGGTGCAATCAACAGGTTTGTAACCTCAAAAGGCAGGCTGACCTTGCGTTTGCCCGACAAATTTTCGGAAGTGGCACTCAGGGCCATTATCACAGTTTTCCCGGCCTGTAATGTCACATTGCTCGGCGCCCGGATATTTTCAACGGTTCCGCCGGCTGCGAGCTCAAAAGGGACATCCGAGTGGTTGGTGATTTGTACATAGGATCGGTCTGTCCCCTCTAGCGTAACGGTCGTCGAACGGAGGGTGACTGATCGATCAAAAATCGGCCGCAAATATTTTTCCTCTCCGATGAGGGTGTTCCGCCAGTAGATTGCCGTTCGCTGATTCTGCAGGGCCTGCTTAATTGCCTCCGGCGAACGGTCTCTGGCAAAGACCAGAGTCATGGTTCGGTGTTCGCCGGCTGCAAAGTCGTAATTCATTCCGATGGGATTATGGATATCGGAATCACCGAACATGGTCAGGCCTTTATCCAGGCACCATTGATGTGCGTTCGGATAGTAGGTGCTGCCGTTGACTACCTCGATCCCCTGCAGCAAGCCCTCCTGAGACATCGCCTCCTGGGTATCGTACCATACGGATTTGCGATTCGTCTGCTTCCATCCGGGATGATTCCAGAACACAAGCCCGCCCTGCTCAACCGCGGCTCTGACGGCATCCATGTAATTCTCGGTATCCAGCGGATTGATATCCTGCAGAAAAATAGCGTTCAGGTGACCCGGCGGCTCATCCCTGGTAATTTCGGCGCCCCGGATAACCGGAAGACTCACAGCGTCACCAAACGGTTTGGCCAGTTCATGGGATCGGTTGAAGTTCGTGGGGATGTCATCTTCATGGGGTTGGTATTCGATATGATCGGTGATGGCAATGGCATCCAGTCCTTCCGTCCAGGCCTCCTGGGGACGAATCGGCGGCCAGACGTTGCCATCGGAAAAGACCGTGTGGATATGAAAATCGCATTTCAGTGTCAGATACCCGGGAATATCCGGAATCTGAATTTCGTTCCGGGTCGCCGTTTGGGCGTCAACGGTGGCACTGAAGGCGGTAACAATAATAAAGAGCCACACCAGAACCAGCCGGTTAAGGGTTCGACTGTTCATAAGCAATGCTCCCTTCAGGATTTCAGGGTTAATGAGACCTTATCGAATTTCCTTTTCCTGACATGGTGTTACGTCTCCAGCCGTTGTCTCTGCCTGCCATATCAGGCTATCTGCTTTTATCTTCCTCACGTTCTCCGTCAGAACTCACTTTCCCCGTGGTCCTCCCGAATCCCCCGGTTCCCAAGAGATGCGGGGTCTGTATTACGGCTGGGAAAGGCTGATAACGTGATATCTCTGATATATGGGTTCACTATATGGTTCATTCGCACTCAGAAACGCAGGTTACGCTTCTTCCCAGATTTCACCTCGCCACCGGGACCAATTCCACCGTATTGGCTGGAGCATGATTCGCTATAAAGAAATTGCATTAAAGGTTCAATTGGCCTGAGCGGTTAGTATTGAACAAAATTACAGAATCAGATACCGATATGCAATATGATTGGAGTTTCTCTTCAAAGGCTCTACTGAATTCCGTGATGAATCCGATGAATTCCGGTTAAAGATTTTTATTTTTTAAGAGCAAGGAAGTACCAACATACGATTCGGAGACGCACATGAAGAATCTTTATGAATGGTTTGATCGCATTGACACTCAAATCACACAATGGATGGCACACTACGGAATGCTGTTCCTGCGTATCAGCCTGGGCATCGTTTTTTTCTGGTTTGGCGTGCTGAAGTTCTTTCCCGGACTCAGCCCGGCGGAAGGGATCGCCAGCCATACCATCGAGCTTCTGACCGGAGGAATGATCCCGGCGCGGACGTCCGTACTCATCCTGGCAGTGTGGGAATGTCTCATCGGAGTCGGTCTTATCATTGGAAAATTCATGCGCGTTACCTTATTGCTGCTCTTTTTGCAGATGCTTGGGACGTTGAGTCCGGTGATACTCCTTCCCGGGGAAGTCTTCACGCACATCCCCTACGCACCAACTCTGGAGGGACAATACATTATTAAAAACCTGGTCTTGATCAGCGCGGGATTGGTTTTGGGTTCGACGGTTCGCGACGTACCAGCGGGTGGATCACAGCTCGGAAAGGAGACGGAAATGTAATTTTTAGAGGGGATGACCCCCCGGAGGTATGAATGACATTTCACCCTGTCATGCACAGCAATAATTAATAGCACTGAAAGTAGGCACATGGCTATGGAGAGGCCCTGGTTACACCTCACTTGATATACACAAGAGGAGGTCAGTCGGGACGGATTGCGGACGGTGTTGAGCGTTGAACAATCATCATCAAAGATTCACCGGCACAACGAGCGTAATGCTCTCGGATACCGCCATACACAAGTTCCTGCATATTCTTTAGAGATGGGGTGGGAAGGAATCTGCGGTTATCGGTTGTTTCTGTGTTCATCTGTATGCTATTTTTATTAGTCGATGAGAGAAGAAAGGAGATGAATTCTTCCATGGCAGAAGCGCGGAAAGTGGTGCTCATTCCCGGTGATGGGATTGGTCCTGAGATTACTGAGGCGGTCAAACAGATCATGGCGGCAGCCGACGCCCGGGTGGAATGGGTGGACCGGCTGGCCGGACAGAGCGCCCTGGATGCCGGAGAGAATGTCCTGCCTGATTCAACAGTCGAGGCTATCCGAACCCATGACATCGCACTGAAAGGCCCCTGCACCACTCCGGTCGGGACCGGGTTTTCCTCGGTGAATGTGGCGCTCCGGCGGACCCTGGACGCCTACGCCGCTGTACGGCCCGTCCGTTCCATGCCCGGCGTTGAAACACCATTTCGCAACGTTGACCTGGTCATTATCCGGGAGAATACGGAAGGGTTGTACAGCGGACAGGAAAATGCAATTGCGCCCGGAGTGGTGACCAGTCTGAAGGTGGCAACAGCAAAGGCCTGTCGCCGCATTGCAAAATGGGCGTTTGATTATGCCGTCTCTCGTAACCGCCGGAAAGTCACCGTTTTTCATAAGGCGAACATAATGAAGATCACGGATGGATTGTTCCTGGAGTGTGCCCGGGAGGTCCGGGAAAGTTATTCTGCTGTTGAATATGAGGAAGTCATTATCGATGCCGGCTGTATGAAAATCGTGCAGAATCCGGGACAGTTTGACGTCCTGTTGCTCGAGAATCTGTACGGGGACATTGTCAGTGACCTCTGTGCGGGGCTGGTTGGCGGACTGGGGGTTATTCCCGGGGCCAATATCGGGGACCGGTATGCGGTATTCGAGGCCGTTCACGGCACGGCTCCGGACATCGCCGGGAAGGGGATCGCTAATCCGCTGGGCTTACTGATGTCTGCAGTGATGATGCTGAACCATTTGGCGGAGACGGAACAGCGATCGGAGTTGCAAACTGCTGCTGAGCGGATCAAGAACGCCTACAATGCTGCGCTCGCAGCGGGTGACATGACGGGCGACATCGGCGGATCGCTGGATACCAATCAGTTCACACAGGTCGTGATCGACCGTCTGGAGCCCTGAGTTATGTTCTATTGTCCGAACAAAGTGGCTTATAAATCGCTCGAGGTGGAAACCTACAGCGGCTACAAAGCGGATGAACGCCCCGTGCAATTTACATTTCAGGGATCAGTGTACGAGGTGAAGGATATCCTGGACCGCTGGTACGAAGGTGGGCAAATCTCCGGCCGGCCCACCATCCATTATTTCAGAGTTCGCACAACCACCGATCGAATATTTCTGTTGCGCCATCATCCGCCCCGGAATCGCTGGGAAATTCAGGTGACGGCCCAGAACCTCATCTGATATTTTCAGAGAAGCCTTGAAGATGCTCAGGCTTGGTGACATAACTCCAACAGTGCTGTCCTGACGGGTCCGCCCGGTTAGCTGGGAACCACGAGAAAGTCTACTGCATGTTTAATAACTTCGAAATGTACAGAAATGCCGGGCAGCTCGGGGAAATACTTTCTTCAGTCCATCAATGAGACCTTCCATCGGACAGCTGGTTGAAGACGATTCCCCCGATATTTTCCCGCCAGTCTGCCGGGATATTGTCATGATGTGCCAGGTGAGATGAGCAGCATTTATTTTCAAAGACAGTTGAATTACTGAGACATCGCTTTTACGGGGACATAATTTTCTTGTCAAAAGAACGTGCGGAAAAAAATGAGCGGACGGTAATCAATTGGGCAGAGAGCGTTCTGAGACGCGAGGATACAAATGATTTGTCGAATACGAAATTTTCTCCTCTCCTATGATCTGGGTGTTGAATGATCATCTCCCGGATCAGTTGCTGTATAATGCCGGTAAAGCTTTGTAATCTGGAGCATGCCATTCTCAACTAACTATATCTGAAGGGAAAATTGACCATGTCCACTGAGCAATTCGATCTGACCGGAAAGGCGGCGTTGATTACGGGATCCAGTCGGGGGTTAGGTTATGCTCTGGCACAGGGATTGGGGGAAGCAGGCGCCAAAATCATCCTGAACGGACGGAACCGGGAACGTCTCGATAATGCGGTGGAGAAACTGGGCAAAGAGGGGTTGGATGTTTCCGGTGCGCCCTTTGATGTGACCAGCGAGGAACAGGTCGCATCTGCTGTGGGGATGATAGAAGAGGAGAGAAGCCCCATCGATATTCTGGTGAATAACGCCGGGATTACCACAAGAGAATTGCTTGATGAAATGGAGTTACATTCCTGGAAGCAGGTTCTCGAAACGAATTTGGACGGAGTATATCTCACGAGTAAATACGTGGTTCAGGGAATGATCAAACGAAAACGAGGGAAGATTATCAATATCTGTTCGTTGATGAGTGAGATCGGCAGAGAGACAACCGGCGCGTATACCGCCTCCAAAGGCGGTGTGAAAATGCTCACCAAGGCTATGACAGTTGATTGGGCAAGGCACAACATCCAGGTGAATGGTATCGGTCCCGGTTATTTTCTCACCGATTTAACCCAACCCCTGACAGAAGATCCGGAATTCGACCGCTGGTTAAAAAAACGCACCCCGGCCCGACGGCTGGGCAATCCGAAAGAATTAACCGGCGCGGCGGTGTTTCTTGCCTCATCGGCTTCCGATTTCGTTAATGGTCACATTATCTACGTGGACGGAGGTATTCTGGCCTCCCTATAATTCTGTTCTCGAAGAATGGTTGTCTGGAACCGAGATCATTTCCGGCCTCAGCAGTCGACCAAATCAGAGGTACCTGTCGACATGAGATGTGCAACAGAGCACACTTATCTGCGATTTTTGAGAAATATGTGCAAAAATAGGGTAAACCATTCACGATTTTACCCGATAATATCAGAGACGGAATCTGGCCCTGACTTTCACCTCAAGGGGATCGTGTCTGTCGATCCCATGCTGCATCGATCCACTGATAGCCATCATAGTCACGTATCACAACTGAAGATGTTAATACCGATGATCGCTCGAACCAAGAGAATCACGATTCAAACATTGATCTCGTGTTAAATATATATTGAGGAAGAATGGGCACGGACTCGACGAAATCTCTGGGAACAATTTTATTTGTCGACGACAAAGATTTAATCCTCGAATCCGCCAAACGTTATCTCGCGAATGCTGCATTTCAGATTGTCACCGCCCGAAGCGGTCACGAAGCGCTGAAGATGTTCAATCATCAAACTATTGATATTGTGATAGCGGACTATAAAATGCCGGATATGAACGGTCTGGAGTTTCTGGAAATCGTCCGGGAGCGGTTTCCGTCTGTTCGGAGGAGCATTGGCACCGGGTACATGGACGAACTCAAATCAATTCAAACCATCTCAGATAACCTGGTGTCCAACTATTTCAAGAAACCTTGGGATTATACGGCATTACAGCAGGAGCTTGAACATCTCCTGGAAATTAAGAAGCAGCTGGAAAACGATCAGCTGATGGAAACTCTCGGTGAGATTGGCATTCTGCCCACCCTGCCGGATATTTACAATGAATTTATTCAGGCAGTGGAGGAGGGGTTGTCTGCACGAGACCTTGCGTCACTTTTTGAGAAGGATGCGGCTGTCACCGCAAACATCATCCATATTGCGAATTCCGCCTTCTATGGCCGGAGTAAAACCAACTCCCTGGAACGGGCGATCATCACACTCGGATTCCACAGTATACAATCCATTCTGCTTATCCTTTCAATGAAAAATACCTTCGACTGGGATGAACGCCAGGAGCAATACTTGCAACAGTTCTTCCTTCGGGTATCACTGGTGAACTTCTGTTTTCTGGAATTGCATAAACAAATTTTCGACCGGAGCCTGGATCGGCTCGACACCTCACTCGGACTTTTATACGATATCGGTAAGGTGATCATTCTGCAATGTTTCCCGGATCGATACCAGGAAATAGCCGTCTATAAACAAAACCACCCGGATCAGTCATTCTATGAAGCGGAAATAGCGCTGGGCTATGAGGGCGTCACTCATAACGAACTGGGCGCGTATCTGTTACGCTGGTGGAACTTTTCGGATAAAATCGTCGAATTGGCTCTCTATCATCATACACCGGAGATAGCTTACGAAGGATACCGGCCTTCCACCCGAGTCCTGGCTTACGCCGACGCCCTGGTCACCCATCTCCTCAACTTGTATCCTAATCCCGATATTGATTTCGACTCCTTTATCAGAGATCCCATTGATCAACAAGACCTGGAATACCTCACCTATCTCGTCTATCAAAAGATCAAACAGCACCAGGATTCTACCCAGGTCCCTGTCAATTAAAGTGCCGGCCTTCCTCGCTGAAAAGGTTCAGAGGCGTGCTCCGGCGTTATCGATTTCGGCAAGAAATGATGACTGCGGTTCTCACTATTCGGAGAGCATGCCACTACCGAGGACCGCATGAGTCAGGTGACTCCCTCTCCTGCCCCTGTTCTGTAGCGCTAATCGCCTGGTAGCATCTTATGGCATAAAATTTGAAACAAATTTCCCAAACGGGAATGTGATACCCGGCGGGTTTCATCCGGGTACTCTTTTACAGGAGGTTTTCATGAATCAATTGGGTTCGTTTCTGCTCGTCGTCGGTGCATTCGGCGCCTTGTGGACCCTATTTCGGGGAGTGCAGGGATGGCGGCAGCAGAATTTTCTCTATACCAAACAGGCCCAGGCCGGAATCTATATCTCGTTCTTCAGTGTCACTCTGGCTGTGTTGATTTTATGGTATCAATTACTGGGCAGTCATTTCATTAGCAGATATGTGGCATCCTATACCAGTCTGGCGCTTCCCTGGTATTACAAAGTTTCGGCCCTTTGGGCCGGCCAGGCCGGATCGTTATTATTCTGGCTGTGGCTGGTTACCGTGTTTGCCACCCTGTTCATTTATCGCCACCGGGAAGATTACAAGCAATTTATGCCGATTATGGTAGCGGTGTTCGCGTTTGTTTCCCTGCTGTTCTATGGGCTGACACTGTTCGTTACCTCCCCGTTCGAAACATTGAATTTCATGCCACGCGATGGAAACGGGCTGAATCCATTGCTCCAGAACTGGGGGATGTCCATCCATCCGCCGTTGCTTTATCTGGGATATGTGGGATGGACAGTCCCGTTCGCATTTTTGATTGCGGCGCTGGTCACCGGGAAAACCGGCAGCAACTGGCTGAAACAGGCGCGGCCATGGACGCTCTCCGCCTGGCTCTTCCTGGGGCTCGGAAATCTGATTGGAGCGCAATGGGCGTATGTCGAGCTGGGCTGGGGAGGGTATTGGGCCTGGGATCCGGTAGAAAACGCCTCTCTTATGCCCTGGCTGCTTGCCACCGCCTTCGTGCATTCTCAGATTATGCAGGAACGTCGCGGGATCTTCAAATTCTGGAATGCCAGTCTCCTGCTGATTACGTTCACGCTCACCATCTTTGGGACGTATTTAACCCGGAGCGGTGTGCTCCAATCCGTGCACAGTTTCGGGGAATCCACTATGGGCCCATATTTCCTGGCATTCCTGGCGATTGTACTGTTCGGGGGATTTGCCTTAATCATTTCACGCCGTCAGTCCCTGCAGGCTCCGGAGGAAGTCAAAACACCCTTCTCCCGGGAGGGGACGGTCCTGCTCTCAAACCTTTCCTTCTCTGCGATGACCCTGACAGTGTTCTGGGGCACCATGTATCCGCTGTCGTCCCTGCTGCTGTTCGGTGAGCAGCGCTCAATCGACATCAGCTATTTTAATGACCTGAACGTCCCCATCGGTATTTTCATACTTCTGCTGACTGGTGTGGGACCCCTGATTGCCTGGCGGAAATCCAGCAAGTCCAACCTGATGCGTCACTTCAGTATTCCAACCGTCGTGGGAGTAACAATTGTGGTACTCCTCGCATTATTCGGTATCACCGAACTCTATCCGCTGATCACTTTCGGTCTGGCCGGGTTTACGCTGGCGGGCATCCTCCAGGAATTCGCACGGGGCGCGGCCGCCATTATCAAACGTACCGGAGAGAACTGGGTGCGCGCTTTCGGGCGATTGATTATGAGTGCCAATCGCCGGTACGGAGGCTACCTTATTCATATCGGCGTGGTGATGATATTCATCGGAATCGTGGGCTCGTCTGCCTATAACACCGAGAAAGAAGCGAAGCTTTCCAGGGGCGATTCCATGGAGATCGCCAATTTTCAGGTGACGTATTCCGATTTCAAACTGACCCAGAATGACCTGAAGTGGAGCGGAATCGCCGTGATGGATATCCGGAAAAACGGCAGATATGCAGGACAGATGCACCCGGAGAAAGCCAAATTTTTCAAGCACGATCAGCCGATGTCGGAGGTAGCCCTCCGGATGACTCTCACTGAAGATCTGTACCTGGTCCTGGCCGGATTTGACGAAGAAAGGAATATCTGGATTACAGCGAAGGTGAACCCGTTAATTAACTGGATGTGGCTGGGAGGGGTTATGATGATCATCGGGACCATGATCGCTCTGCTCCCGGACAGGACGGTCCGGAAGAAACAGACCACACCTGCGCAAACCCGGCTTGAGGATATCGATCCGGAGACATTAATCCGGGAGTTGAGCGAACTGGAAATTGATTTTGCCGAAGGCAAAGTGGATGAGGAGACCTACCAGGAAGAATATCAGCAGTATGCAAATATCGATTCCTGGATCAGGGACGCGGCGCTCATCAAGGCAGAACAGCACCTGGACGGCAACGGACATGCGACGGTGGCCACCCAACAATTCGTTTTCTGTTCGGAATGCGGCACCCAATTACCATCGGACGCTCGTTTTTGTTCTCAATGCGGAGAACCGGTATAACAACGCAACCTCCTCCTCTGTGCAAGAAAGCCCCCGGCCGGGGGCTTTCTTGTTTTAAAAATACCGGGAAACCCAGCGCTTCTTCCATTTGCCAGACAACTGTGCCGGAGTGAGCCATCGAATGATGAATCACGAACCGCAGAAGTCCCCTCCCGTCCCCAGTAGGGAAGTGAGGAGGGGACTTCGACATTCGGCATTCGACATTCGACATTCTTTCGAATAGTGGAATAAGTGACTATGATGATTATACAGGCATCAGCGACCAGCACTATTCGTTGACACAATAAACATCCAATCTGCGGTCATCTGTCCCGAAGAAGGGATCCCGTTGGGGCGTACAGTTCTCTTTAGGTCCCAGACGGGCTCGGGCTTCTTGCACTTCTCACCTTGCAATTCATCAGTTAAATCAGTTTATTATCTCCTGCAAAGAGAAAATCCCATGGATACAGAGCACAACAGTACCATATTTCAGATTAACCACGTTTCCAAACGACCGCCCAGTCAGACTGATCAGGCATTCATCCTCTCGGATCTCACTTTTGAGATAGCCGATGGCGAGACTTTTTCAATTCTGGGTCCGTCCGGAGCGGGAAAATCGACCCTCCTGCGGCTGCTGAACGCCCTGGATGAACCTGACACCGGTGAAATCTTTTTCCGGGGAAAATCGCTGCGGGAATACAACGTGTTTCAGCTGCGCCAATCGGTGGGTATGGTCTTTCAGCGTCCGGCGCTGTTGCCGGGGACGGTGCGGGATAATCTCGATTACCCC
>DATFLS010000097.1:0-2612 GCA_035267465.1 bacterium | reverse complement strand
ATACCGGTGAGAAGCGCGTTCCGTCCGAACACGGGATGATGACCACCATCTGCTGGAGCACCGGAGACCGGGTCGATTACGCACTGGAAGGGGTGATCGTCACCTGCGGGGCGACCATTACCTGGCTCCGGGATCAACTGGGATTGTTTGCTGACAGTGGCGAAACTGAAAACATGGCGAGGTCCGTGGAGAACAATAACGGGGTCTATCTTATTCCTGCATTCAGCGGGCTGGGGGCACCACACTGGAAGATGGATATGAAAGGGATGCTGGTCGGACTCACCCTGGGAACCCACAAGAATCACGTTGTTCGCGCGGCCCTGGAATCCATTCCCTTTCAGATAAAGGATGTGATAGCCGCTATGGAGAAGGACAGCGGCATCCCGCTCAAAGAATTGAAAGTGGACGGTGGGATCACTGCCAATACTTTCGTGATGCAGTTTTTAACCGATGCGCTGAACACTGAGGTAGTGAATATCGGGATTCCGGATGTTTCCGCGCTGGGGGCCGCCTATCTGGCTGGTTTACATGCAGGCGTTTTCCGGGATCTGGAGCATCTGGAATCTCTGCCACAAGAGACCACCCGTTTTCAACCGGGGCCAGATGCCGGGAAAGTCCGGGAGTACTATAACGGATGGCAGGAGACGCTGGGAAATCAATTGAGGTCATGAAATGTGTCCATCTCCTTGAAACGAAAGGAGCAGAATGATGAAACTATGTAAGGTATCCGGTGCCATTTTAATACTAATACTCTGTGTTTTGCATCTTGAGGTTAAAGCCCGGAATGCAGGTTCGGCCTTCACCACATTCAAAGATCGCTCATCGGCGAAACCGAGAGTTATTGCCACTACCGATGGAGAATATGATGACCGGTGCTCTATGATCCGTTTCCTGCTTTACGCTAACGAGTGGGATGTTGAGGGGATCATCTACTCCAGCTCTAGATTCCACTGGAAAGGACACGATTGGGCGGGTACCGACTGGATTCAAGAAGATATCGATCTGTATGAACAGGTCTACGGCAACCTCACGAAGCACAAGCCGGATTACCCGTCACCGGATTATCTCATGAGCAGGGTCTTCGTCGGCAACATCGACAATGTCGGCGAAATGACCAAAGAAACCCCGGGCTCCAATCACATAGTGGAGGTGCTCCTGGACTCAGAACCAGGACCTGTCTGGCTGCAGGCCTGGGGTGGCACGAATACGATCGCCCGCGCCCTGAAGACCATACAGGAGAAATATCCGGAACAGATGGACGAGGTGTCGAAGAAAGCGATAATATATATCATTTTGGATCAGGATCAGACCTACCAGAATTATATCAAGCCCAACTGGCCGGACCTGCCGGTATTATACAGCAGGGATCAGTTCGGGGCCATAGCGTATGACTGGTCTGACATCATTCCGACGCCCTATCATAGCTACTTTGAACGGGAGTGGATGGTGGAACACATCACCAGGAACCACGGGCCGCTCTGCTCCAATTATCCCAGTGAAGACTTTGGTTCTGAAGGTGATACCCCCGCCTTTCTTTACAACATCCCGGTGGGGCTGCGGCAGATGGAGCATCCGGCATATGGCGGATGGGGAGGTAGATTCCAATTGCCGGATTCCTCATCCGCCCAGTGGTGGGGAGCTGAAGATACCGGAAGTATTAAAGAAGATACGGTAGAGCATTTTATCACAGGATTCGATGGCACACCACACGGTGCACTTCTGTTTAATCCCACAGAGTCTGACTGGTACCGGGTTGACCTGGGAAGTTTTTCGCCCCTCCAACTCGGAACGGCAGGCAAAATGACGGTGACATTCTGGGCCCGTTGGCACGGGTCGACAGGCAGCTACCAGGATATTATTAATAAACGGGATGACTGGGCACCAGACGGAATGGTGTGGGGTATTAACCAGCATGCATCCACGGGCCACATATTATCGGTTCGGCAGCCGGAGAGCAATGCGGACAGTGAGATCAGTATTCCCGAAGGCGAATGGGCACACGTGGCGGTGGCTATTGATGATTCGGTTGCAGCTTTCTATATAAATGGCGGGGCTTTACAAGATACACAGCCCTATAGGCCGGGATCAAAGTACGATGCTGCAATTCATGTCGGTACCTCTCCCAACGGGGCGGTTGATGCATACAACGGGGCACTGGATGATATTCGTTTCTATTCCCGGACTTTGACCGAACAGGAAATCCACTCCCTTTATGAAACAAATAAAACGACAGCGGAACCCGCTATAATTGCACATTACAAATTTGACGGGAATTTGACCGATGCAATGGGATTATCGGACGGGGTAATTGATGAGGGGGATATATATAAACCCATCTATCGGTGGTCGGACGCTTTTCAGAATGACTTCGTAGCGCGGGCAGACTGGTGTATCAAAGGTTTCGATGATGCAAATCATCGACCTGAAGTAAGAATTTCAGGAAATTTGGACAGGAAGGTTACCCCAGGGAGTAAAGTAACGCTGAGCGCAGCTGGTACCACTGATCCCGATGGCGATAAACTGAGCTATCAATGGTGGCAATATGACAGTGCGGATGCCGCAGGTGCCGATATATCGATAAGCAATTCAACTTCCAAAGATAACGCCGGTTT
>DATFLS010000096.1:0-5401 GCA_035267465.1 bacterium | reverse complement strand
CAAAGGGAAGCTTCCTACCGCAGGGAGTGTTTAGTATGAGAATACGTCTCACTCGAATCACCCTTCCAGCGCCAGCATTATCGGATCCTCGAGGGCATTGCAGATCCATTGCAGGAATCGGGCGGCGTCTGCACCATCGATAATGCGATGGTCATAGGAAAGAGCCAGCGGAAGCATGAGCTTCGGCTTAAATTCGCCGTCATGAAAGACCGGTTCCATGGCGGCACGCGCCACTCCCAGAATGGCCACCTCGGGACTGTTCACAATCGGAGAAAAATTCGTGCCACCGATACCGCCCAGGTTGGTGATGCTGAAACATCCGCCTTGCAGATCTTCCATTCCCAGTTTTCGGTTTCGGGCCAATTCCGCTTTTTCCTGTACCTCCGCCGAAAGCTCCAGGATATTCTTTGTATTGACGTCCCGAATGACCGGTACTAATAACCCCCGGTCCGTATCCACAGCGATACCAATGTTGACATATTTTTTATAGATCACCTGCTTATTTTCCATGTCGATGCTGGTATTGAACTTCGGGAACACCTTCAATGCCGCCGCGACCACTTTTACTAAAATAGAAGTGATAGTCAGTTTCCCCCCTGCTGCTTCTGCTTTGCCGGACCACTTTTTCCGTGTCTGTTCCAATTCGGTGATGTCAGCCTTATCATACTGGGTGACGTGGGGTACCGGAGCCCAGGAGCTCATCATATGTTCCGCGGTTTTCCGCCGAACATTGCTCATCGGTTCGGTATTCACTTCGCCCCATTTCGAGAAGTCCGGTAATGGTTCGGTGGCAACAGGTGCCCCGGCCGCAGCCCGTCGTTCGCGATGGAGCTGTTTGGAATACTTTTTCACATCTTCCGAGGTTATCCTTCCCCTGGGGCCGGTTCCGGGCACTTCGGTGATATTCACCCCAATTTCCCGGGCCAACCGACGAATACCCGGAGCAGCCGGGACCAACTTACTGGGCTTCGGATGCTCAAAAGTGGGCAGTTCCGCGGGTTTGCCGGGTGCTTCCGGTTCGACTGTCGGAGCGGCCTCTTCTTCGGTTGCGGCGACCGGTTCCGGTATCGAGGGCTCCGGCTCCTTCTCCTCCGCTTCGGCAGATACTTCCTCTTCTACCGCCGGCTCTTCTGTCCCTTCTTCCGGTGCTGCCTGCTCTTCCGCTTCGCCTTCTTCATCGATGGTAAAGATCAACTGCCCGACTTCCACGGAATCTCCTTCGCTGACATGAATCTGTTCGATCTTCCCGCTCATGGTGGCCGGGACTTCGATCACCGCTTTGTCGGTCTCTATCTCTAATATGTTTTGATCCTTCTCAATGATGTCGCCTTCTGACACCAAAATATCGACTATATCCCCCGACTCAACGTTTTCGCCAAGTTCAGGGAGCCTGAATTCTGTTGCCATGCTCACATCCTTTCACTATGTAATCCTTGGATTTGCTTTTTCCGGATTGATCTTCAAATCCCGGATAGCCTGCTGTACCAGTTTCGGCTCCACTTCTCCTTCCCGTGACAATCCATATAACGCCGCTAATATGATATGCTTGGCGTCAACCTCGAAAAAATCTCTGAGATCTGCCCGGCTCTCACTTCGGCCGAACCCGTCGGTGCCGAGCGCAACCAATCGCCCGGGTATCCAGGAAGCCACAGATTCCGGCAGGGCTTTCATGTAATCAGATGCCGCCACGAAGACCGATCCGGTCTCACTCTGCAATGTTTCCGTAATGTACGGAACCCTGGGATCTTCTTCGGGGTGGAACATATTCCAGCGTTCCGTATCGAGGGCGTCGGTATGCAGCTCTTTGTAACTTGTCACACTCCAGACATCAGCACTGATATTATACTCGCCTTCCAGGATGTTCTTTGCCTTTAATGTTTCATTCAGAATCGCTCCGCTTCCCAGCAGCTGTACCCGAGCGTCCGCATCATCGTTCCGGGAGGCTTTGAACTTATACAGCCCCTTCAAAATCCCTTCCTTGCAGCCGTCGGGCATCGGAGGCATCTGGTATGGTTCGTTCTCGACCGTGAGGTAGTAAATCAGGCTTTCCCCTTCTTCGTACATCCGGCGGATCCCTTCCTGGATGATTACCGCTATCTCATAAGCGAACGCCGGATCATACGCTCGCACCGTCGGATGTGTGTAGGCAAGCAAAAGGGAGTGCCCATCCTGATGCTGGAGACCTTCTCCGGCCAGCGTGGTACGACCGGCAGTCCCGCCGACCATAAATCCCCGGGCCTGTGAGTCGCCTGCTGCCCAGATGAGATCACCAATGCGCTGGAAACCGAACATGGAATAGTAGGTGAAGAATGGGATCATGTTAATGCCGTGTACACTGTATGCCGTGCCGGCAGCAATGAAGGATGACATGGAGCCCGATTCCGTGATGCCTTCTTCCAGGATCTGCCCGTCCTTGGCTTCTTTGTAATAGAGAAGTGTATCCGCATCCACCGGCTCGTAGAGCTGTCCGGTGTGCGAGTAAATACCTACCTGACGAAACAACGCTTCCATCCCGAACGTTCGCGCTTCATCAGGGACGATTGGTACCACATACTTTCCAATTTCCTTGTCCCGCAGAAGTTTGGAGAGAATTCGGACATATGCCATGGTCGTAGCGACGTCCCGGTCTTCCGTGCCCTCGTAGAACTCCTCGAACAGATCGTCCGAGGGGGCGGGCAGCGGTTCAGGCGCTTTGGTATTTCGTTTGGGGAGATAGCCCCCCAGTTTTTTCCGCCGCTCATGGAGGTATTGCATTTCGGGTGTGTCTTTATCCGGTTTATAGAATGGCATTTCCGAAACATCTTCATCGGAGAGGGGAATAGCAAACCGGCTGCGAAACTCCCGCATCTCCTGTTCGTTCAACTTTTTCTGCTGATGGGTGATGTTCTTACCTTCTCCACTCTCACCGAGTCCGTACCCTTTCACCGTTTTCGCCAGAATGACGGTCGGGGATCCGGTATGCTCCACCGCCGCCTTATAGGCTGCGTATACTTTTTCCGGATCGTGACCGCCCCGTTTCATTTTTTCCAGCTCTTCGTCGCTCATATCGTCTGCCAGCTCCAGCAGGCGCGCATCTTTGCCGAAGAAATTTTCACGGATATAGCTCCCGGATTCCACACTGTACTTCTGCGATTCGCCATCCACAATCTCCATCATACGCTGCACTAACCGGCCTTCTTTATCTTTCTCCAGGAGCGGATCCCATTCGCTGCCCCAGACGACCTTAATCACGTTCCAACCGACTCCGCGGAAATTCGCCTCCAGTTCCTGAATAATTTTCCCGTTTCCCCGAACCGGACCATCTAATCGCTGCAAGTTGCAATTGATGACGAATATAAGGTTATCCAATTCTTCCCTTGCTGCCAGAGATATTGCACCGAGGGTTTCCGGCTCATCCACTTCACCGTCTCCAAGGAACGCCCACACCTTGTGACCATCCGGTTCCTTCAACCCGCGATCCTCCAGGTAACGGATAAAGCGCGCATGATAGATTGACTGGATGGGACCCAACCCCATGGAGACGGTAGGATACTGCCAGAATTCAGACATAAGCCAGGGGTGCGGATACGAGGAGAGCCCGTCGCCGTCCTGCAATTCGCGCCGGAAGTTTCGTAGTTGGGTCTCGCTCAACCGGCCTTCGATAAATGCGCGTGCATACATCCCCGGAGAAGCATGGCCCTGGAAGTAGACCTGATCGCCGCCATAACCGCTCTCGGTGGTCCGGAAAAAGTGATTAAACCCGACCTCATAAAGTGTGGCAGCAGAGGCGTATGTAGAAATATGTCCGCCAATACCGGATTCTTCTTTGTTAGCCCGGACCACCATTGCCATGGCATTCCAGCGAACCAGACTTTTTATGCGCCGTTCGATTTCTCTGCTGCCCGGGAAGTGGGGTTCATCACTCACCGGAATGGAATTGATATATGGAGTATTCGCGGTAAACGGGAGCCGCACACCTTCTTCATAGGCCCGGGACTCGAGTACTTTTAAAATCTCCTGGACTCTGCCGGCCCCCTCACTCTCGAAAACCCAGTCGAGTGAGTCCAACCATTCCCGCATCTCTACGTCATCATATTGGCCATCGAATGTCCTGTCTGCACTCATGATATATCACGCCTCATTATTTTGAATTATTCCTATTTTATTTAAAATTCTTATAAATTAAGGGTATTTTTGCTTTTTTTCGCAATAATTATTGACATTTTAAACAATTTTCATATTATACATAACTATAAATGTAATTAAATTTTGAGTGATGAGCAAACAATGATACCTGTATTCCAAAACTAGTATCCAGCGGCAATGGGAGTTACAATCGAGTGGAATTTGCATGCCTTTCAACCCATATATCGTCCCCCGGCGATAACCGTTTTTCAGATGCCGGGAGTTCATGGAACTCCGCTATTTTTCATAGCATGTCGAAAAGAATCATCGTATTTTATATTTTACAAATACATAATCCACCATTAAGTTTCTGATAATATAACCTATGTGTACCAGCTCAAATAGTCAATCCGGGGTATGCATCAGAATAGCGAGGGAGATCCATGAAATACATCTCTTATGAACGAGACGGGTTGCAGTCCATCGGTATCATCTCCCAGGGACGGATCTGTGACATTCCAGGAGCATACCGGTCATTCGGCAGAACGGGGATGTCAAATACGATGGCCGATTTTCTCCGGCACTTTGATGATAACCACCGCATTGTCACCGATATGTTGTCCGACGTAGACCCTAATCGGCGCCCGGAGCTGTTCTTTCCGGAGGGGCAAGTCAATCTTCTGCCTCCCGTGCCTGAGCCTCGATCCCTGCGAATTTATTTCGGATCCAAAACGTATCTTCAGACGGCGGCAAAATTTTACGGCCAGGATATTTTACCGGATACGCTCGAAAGACCTGTCTTCTATTTCGGGAATCATCAATCGATTCTGCCTCCCGGTTCGGATCTCCGATTACCACGGAATACAACCCAACTCGACTACGAGTTACATTTGGCGATGGTAGTCGGACGGAAGGGGAGAAATATCAGAACTGAGGATGCGAGAAGATACCTTGCCGGATTTTCAACTATGAATAACTGGATCTCAAGAAATATCGATCACCCAATCGGGAAGCACATGCTGTATCCCCCGAAAAGCCATGACTTCGGAACGTCCCTTGGTCCCTGTCTGGTGAGCATCGATGAACTTGATTCCAATCGGATGCAAGACAAATACGACCTGCGCATGACCGCAACCATTAACTCCGAGCTGTATACCGAAGGGAACAGTTCCGGGTATTCGTACTCGTTTTCGGAGTTGCTCTCAGATGCCAGCCGGAATTGCACGCTGTATCCCGGCGATATTATCAGCGCCGGGTGCATCGAATCCGGAAGCATCCTCGGACTGGGCAGAGATGT
>DATFLS010000095.1:0-3862 GCA_035267465.1 bacterium | reverse complement strand
AACTATTCAGTTGCAACTCCGGGCAACGCGCGGCTGGTGATGCGCGGGCATACCAGGCCGGGACGCCTTGCCGATCCGGAGGAGACCACGGATCTGGCGCAGCAAATGAACCTCACAGAACAATTGGAGGCATCGAAAGAGACGGTTGATTTTGAGGCTCACCTGGAGGTCCTTCCCGAAGGAGGCACGCTCTCTTCGAAAGACGATAGTCTGTTCCTCGAACGGGCTGATGCTGTCACAATCTTGCTGACGGCGGCTACCACTTATCGCTATGATCAGCCTGGCGATATCTGCCGACAGCACCTGGAGGCTGCCAGGCGCCCTTATCAGCTGCTTCGTGAAGAGCACGTAAAGGATTATCAGCGCCTGTTCAGACGCGTCCGTCTCGAGTTGGGTGCCGACAATACAGCAGATACGCCTACTGACAGGCGATTGCAGGCAGTGCAGAACGGGGAGGCTGATCCCTGGCTGGCGGCAGTGTATTTTCAATTCGGACGCTATCTGCTTATCAGTTCTTCCCGGCCGGATGCGATGCCGGCGAACCTCCAGGGGATCTGGAACGAACACATCGAGGCGCCCTGGAATTGTGATTATCACATCAATATCAATCTCCAGATGAACTACTGGCCGGCACTGGTAGGGAATCTTGCAGAATGCCACAGTCCGTATTTTAACCTGATTGATAATATTCGTACACGAGGGCGGAAGACCGCCAGAGATGTTTACGACTGCAATGGTTTTGTGGCGCATCATACTACCGATGCCTGGTATTTCGCCAGTCCCCTGGGGAGAACCGTATACGGGATGTTCCCTATGGCCGGGGCCTGGTGTACCCGGCAGTTCTGGGAGCATTACCTGTATACCGGAGATCGACAGTTTTTGCGGGAACGGGCATACCCTGTCCTGAAGGAGGCGGCGGAGTTTGTGCTGGACTGGCTGACGGAAGATCCCCGGAGCGGCCGGCTGGTTTCCGGACCGTCCAATTCTCCGGAAAATACCTTTCTCACTCCGGATGGTCGGCGGGCCCACCTTACCATGGGACCGGCCATGGACCAGGAAATCATCTGGGATTTATTTGCAAATCTGCTGGAAGCGGCCGATGAGCTCGGGATTCAGGACGACTTTATTGGGAGGGTTCGCACGGCCAACGCCCGACTGGCTGGACCACAGGTGGGGTCGGATGGTCGACTGATGGAGTGGCCGGAGGAATTTGAGGAGGCGGAACCCGGGCACCGGCATATGTCGCATCTCTATGCGCTGCATCCGGGCAGACAGATCTCCCTGCGCAAAACCCCGGTGCTGGCTGCGGCTGCACAGAATTCTCTCGAATACCGGCTGGCGAACGGGGGCGGCCATACCGGCTGGAGCCGGGCCTGGATTATCAATTTCTGGGCACGGGTGGGCAATGGGGAGAAAGTGTATGAAAACGTGCAGGCGCTGCTTAGCAAATCCACGTTGCCCAACCTGTTTGATACCCATCCGCCGTTCCAGATCGATGGCAATTTCGGGGGAACGGCCGGGATTGCGGAAGCGCTGCTGCAGAGCCATGCCGGGGAACTGCATTTGCTGCCCGCGCTGCCGGATCGCTGGGATCTGGGCGCCGTCAGCGGACTCAGGGCCCGGGGCGGTTTCGAAGTGGATATCACCTGGAGTCAAGGAGCATTGGTCAGGGCGGAGGTGACCTCACTCCTGGGCAACAAGTGCAGACTCCGGACCCAGACCGAAGCGAGCGTTGAAGCGGATGGCAAGCCTGTCCCCGTCCAACGGCCGGAAAGGAACGTTATTGATTTCGCCACCCGGGTGAATCAGCGATATGTTGTGCACGCGTAACTCGGATGCATAATTCCGGGAATAGTACAGAGTTCATGAGATAGGATATACGTGAGAAGTGAAAAGTGAGAAGTGAAAAGTGACGAAAGGGGAAGTGTTATGCCAATAGCCTTCTCCGGAGGTGTTTTGTATTATAAGCGGACTTCATTACATAAAACTCTAACTATAGAGAGAACCTATGAAGAATATTTCCCGTCGCAGGTTTCTGCGAAAGGTATCGCTGGGAGCCGCAGGGATTGCTGTATCCGGACTGTTGTCCTCATGTGCGGAACAGAAATATTCCCGGCCCAATATCATTTTTATTCTGATCGATGATCTGGGCTGGAAAGACGTCGGTTACCACGTCAGCCGCCTGTACGAAACACCGAATATCGATAAACTGGCTGAGGAAGGCATGCGGTTTTCGGCTGCGTATGCGGCCTGTCCGGTGTGTTCACCCACCAGGTCAAGTATCATGACCGGGAAGTATCCCGCCCGGCTGAATCAAACCGACTGGATTCCCGGCCGGGGCGATAACCCGGAGAATAAATTCCTCCAGGTGGACGATCTCAACTATTTACCGCTGGAGGAAGTCACCATCGCCGAGCGGCTGAAGGAAGCCGGCTACGTGACCTGCCATATCGGAAAGTGGCATATGGGTGGTGCAGGACATCTACCGGAGGATCAGGGATTCGACATCAATATTGCAGGCAACGAACGGGGTTCTCCACCCAGCTATTATTATCCCTACAAGCGCGGCGACTATCAGCTCAAAGAATTAGCCGCGACCGGTCAGGAGGGGGAGTATCTGATAGATCGCATCTCCCGGGAAGCGGTGCAATTCATCACGGATCATCAGGAACAGCCCTTTTTCCTGTATTTATCACATTATGCGGTGCATACCCCCCGGGAGGCGAAGGAATCTTTGCGGGAATATTACGAACAGAAATTGGATAACATGCCGGAACCAGAAGGACCGGTGTATAAGGACGAAAGGTATAACGCTGTCACTCAATTAGTGCAGAATAATCCTGAATATGCAGGCATGGTGCAGAGTATGGATGAAAGCGTCGGCAGAGTGATGAGGACATTGGAGGAGCTGGATCTCGCCAACCAGACCATTCTCTTCTTCATGTCTGA
This sequence comes from bacterium, assembly GCA_035267465.1. Taxonomy (GTDB): domain Bacteria; phylum Fidelibacterota; class JAANXI01; order JAANXI01; family JAANXI01; genus DATFLS01. Next base: position 913 of record DATFLS010000095.1, on the reverse strand, counting down.
CAACGGAGGACTTTCTACTCTTCCGCCTGATCGCACGGCATCCACGGCCAATACGCCTTTGCGGGCCGGGAAAGGATGGCTGTATGAGGGCGGCATCAGAGAGCCGATGATTGTGAAATGGCCGGAGGTGACCTCACCGGGATCCGTTTGTAATGACCCGGTGATCTCCACGGATTTTTATCCCACCATACTGGAAATGGCCCGGTTGGAGCTCGCACCGGAACAGCATCAGGATGGCGTGAGCCTGGTGCCGTTGCTCCGGGGAGGGACCAGCCCGGACAGGGATGCTCTGTACTGGCATTATCCCCATTATCACGGCAGCAACGCCAGGCCGCACGGCGCGATTCGCATGGGAGACTATAAACTGATCGAGTTTTACGAAGACATGAGTGTGGAGGTATATAATCTAAAACAGGATCTTGCAGAACAACACAACCTGGCCGCTTCCATGCCGGGGAAAGCGAACACTCTGCGCGAACAACTGCACAATTGGCGGACATCAGTCGGCGCGGAGATGCCGCAACCGAATCCGGAGTATACTCCCGGGTGAGGAAAGTGTTTTCGTTCGAATCATCGGGCAGTATCACAGGGGCCCGTTTGAGTGTTTTCTCTGGTCGACAGATTCTCCTGAAAGACGTTGCCGGATGGTTCCCGCCGCAAGACCGGCATAAGATCGAACTATCCAGGTTTGCAATACTGATTCCAAAGCTCCTCAGTAGGGAGATAAACAAAAGGAGCAATTATGCCTTCAATCAATCGTCGGCAATTTCTTTGTAAACTCGCCCGGGGAGTGGCCGGGTTGATAGCTGCCGGATATTCGCTCAGTCAGGCTTGGGCCCGGCAAGACCAACCCAATATTATCTTTATCCTGATAGATGATCTGGGATATAAGGATCTCTCATGTTACGAGAGT
>DATFLS010000094.1:0-5369 GCA_035267465.1 bacterium | reverse complement strand
CATTGCAATATTACCGGGATTCTTGAAGTCCTTCCGGTAGCAGAGGCGATACGGACTTTGAAATCCTATTACCCCACCATGAAGAAGTTGCTGGTGCTGAATGAGAATACCACCACTTCAAGGAAGACCAAACCACTGTTGGATACCCTGCTAAGCCGTATCGGAATAACAGTCAGACAAGAGTTGGTGGATGATTTTGAAGGGTGGAAGTCTGTTTTTATCGATGGGAATGAAACCTGTGATGTCATTTATTTGCAAACCAGGGGCGCAATTAAAAACTGGGATCATGATGAGGCCTTACGAGTTATTGATCGGCACATCAAAGTACCCTTGGTCACCTGCGAAGACTTTATGATGCCCTATGCAGTTTTTGGATTAACACAAGTGTCGAAGGAGCAGGGGATGTGGGCGGCAGAAACAGCCAAAAGAATACTGCGGGGGACATATCCCGAGGATATCCCAATTGCAAAGAATCAGATGTCCACGGTCTGGATAAATACCCGCCTTGCGGGAAAAATACATTTCGTTCCTGATGAGGCATTACTCAGTCAAGCCAGAATTGTAGATTAATCCCTGGTGGAGGGATATCTTCTGAAAGCAAAATCCATAAGAAGCCAGGCAGTTGCGGGATGGGCATCGTCTACAAAGTATAACACCCGTTTGCACTGCGACGGCGGGCGAGCGGCGAACGAGGGTAGTTTTGTGCACTTTCTAAGTTAGTTCTGTTCAGAACGCTCCATGCGTTGAAATCCCGCCGCGCGTGAAACGGAGAACGTTATTCTTTGTCATATCCTCGATTTTACCTACGGAACTCCTGGGATGTCGACTTTGTGTACCCTTCAATTTATAATAGACATGAAACTGAGCACATATACATAATGGAACCGACTATATACCTACCAGCAAAGTAATGAAACCCCTATGGAAGTGATTATTCGCACGGCACGTGAATCGGAATACGCGCAGACAGAACATATTACCAGAGAAGCGTTCTGGAATCAGTATAAACCCGGGTGTGAGGAACACCTGATTCTGCACAATCTCAGACAGAGTGAGAGTTATGTTCCCGCCCTTGATTTGGTGGCGACACGCCAGTCTGACATCATTGGACACTGTATCAGTACCAAGGCGAGTGTTCTCGATCCGCACCAGCACACACATGAGGTAGTGTGTGTCGGACCCGTGTCCGTATTGCCGGCCTTTCAACAGCAAGGCGTTGGTGCACAATTGCTGCAGCAGTCCATCATTACGGCATGCGCCTCAGGATTTGCGGGCATGATCTTGTTTGGTGATCCTGCATATTATCATCGTTTCGGATTTCAAAACGCTGCACACTATGGGATCACGACTAAAGAGGGAGAAAATTTTGACGCATTCATGGCATTAGAATTACAGGAGAATGGTCTGCGGGCCATTCATGGCCGATTTTATACAGATCCCGCGTTTGAAGTTGATGCCACAGAATTAGCGGCATTTGAGACACGCTTTCCCGCCCGGGTAAAGCGTGCTCCCAGGAGACCGATTGGATAGCACAGTTTGCTTTAAGCCCGCTAACCTCCCGTTGCCCCGAAAAGATCCCCCGAAATTCCAGAAAGGGATCCCGTCAGAGGAGTCCTTCCCCACAGGGATGCCTTCGGCACGGACCTTCGGGACACCAGACGCCTTAAGCTGCGGTGGTTTGGGCACCCCAGGTTATTAGGAAGTCAGATTGTGAAGTTCTCGAGAGAAAATTTTTGACGGATTCATTTCAAAAGGTCAGGTCACATTCCAGCGCGAAGTCAAGTGCCGATCTCTTCTCATAGGGCGCCGGTGAATGCGTGTGCTCAGGTGCACAGGACTCATCTGCCTCGCCAACGTCAGGAACCGTCCCAATAGAATCCCGCGGATGCGGGATGGTCAATATATCGAATAGCCCGGGATGGTAATCCCGGGTGGAGCTGATGCGGCGTGCTGACAGGTCGAAACGTTACCGCACCCCCGCCAGGGATTTCCTCCGGGAGGGTGGAGGTCTCTCAAGGAATCCGTCGGATCCTCCCCGGCTACTCGATTTATGACATCCCTCTGGGATTTGTGGGACTCGGTACGTTTGACCATCCACCGTAACGTCTTCCCGCTGACAGCCCCGAAAGGGTTGTCAGCGCGGTGCTGTTTCATAGCCATGGGGCCGAATGTTTGATCTGTGAACATCGGCATCAATCTGTGGCCTATATACTCGGCGTTTCCATTATTTAAAATCCGATGTGCGGCTGTTACATTAATCATCAACGGTTAACCAAATCAGCAACTGGTGGCGTGTTATGGATTTACAGGAGAAAACAGCCCTCATTACGGGAGGCAGCCGTGGGATCGGTTACGCGGTGGCAGAGCGATTTTTGCGGGAGGGAGCCAATGTGGTCATCACCGCGAGAAATACGGACGGCCTGGAAAAGGCGGCGGAGCAGTTGCATCAGATCCCGGCCGGCGCGATTACCACGGTTCCGGGGGACGTCTCGCACGAATATCACGTCGATAAGTGGATTGACACGACGCTCAAGGAGTACGGGAGCATCGATGTGCTGGTGAACAACGCCGGTATCTCCCGGAATGCGGAAGTCCATCGCCTGAGCTCGGAGGATTTTAAAGCGGTGCAGGATACGAACCTGTTCGGGACGTTCCTGATGTGTCATAAGGTGCTTCCCACCATGAAGAACCAGCAGCGGGGGTTCATTTTTAATATGGCGTCATTTGCCGGGACCAAGGGACTTCCCCGCTCCGGGGCGTATGGTTCATCGAAGGCGGGGGTTATCCGGTTAAGCGAAACCCTCCAGCGGGAGCTGAAGGAGGATAATATCAAGGTGACCGCCATCTGTCCCGGCTACGTGTACACGGAAATGACAGAAAGTACCGGCGTGCCTCAAACAGAGATGATTCAACCGGAAGATATCCCGGAAACCATGATGTATGTGATGCGCCTCTCCGGCGCCAGCCTGGTCCAGCGGATTGTGATTGAGCGCTTCGGGTCTATATGATTTCTAATCACGCAGAGACCGCAAAGAGTAGAAAAATCGTAGAGGACGCAGAGAACAGATAGAACAGAGAGAACATGAAGGAAAGAAAACAAGAGTTCAAAAATCCGATACCCCAATTTTTCATACTCAAAATCACTGCTTGTACATCGGTGGTGTGTTCGACAGTGGCGAAGAATATTCTCGATGGATCGACTTTAAACACATTTTACATTTCATTCATTCCTATTATTAAGCAATCAGATTAATCTATTTATAATTTTTACTTGTATGCATTGGTGATAATTTGTGTCAATTCGTGGTTCCTATAACATTCTCATTCTTTATAGAACCGGTCGTGGGACTGCAGATAGTCGCAGGGTTGGAAACGGATGCCGTGGGCGTGTTGGAAGGATTCCAGGTCCCGGACGATGTCGGGTAGTCCGACGGCATCGGCGTAGGTGCAGAGCCCGCCCCGGAACGGGGGAAATCCGGTGCCGAAGATCATCCCCATATCTACATCTTCCGGACCGGCGACGATGTCGTCTTCCAGACAGCGACCGGCTTCGTTGACCATCAGATACAGCATCCGCTTCAGGGCATCCTCCGATTGCTTCGATTTGTCTTCAGGGACATACTTGCGGATTTCCGGGTTGATTCCCTGGGATTGATTTTTTCTGTAGATATAAAACCCGCTGTTCCCCTTCTTTCCGGGGAAGCCGGCATCATGCACGGTCCTGAGCAATATGCTGGGTTCCAGATATTCTTCGAACGCCTTCCCCAGGAGTCCGGCCACTTCGGCGGCGATGTCGATACCTACTTCGTCCATAAGACGAAACGGTCCCATGGGCATGCCGAATTCTCTGACGATATGATCAATCCATTGGATACCATGCCCCTCTTCCGCCAGCAGACAGGCCTCGTTCAGATAAATGCCGAGCAGCCGGTTGACCAGAAAGCCGGGGCTGTCCCGGACCACAATGGGCGTCTTCCCCAGTTGTCTGGCCAGGGCAAAGATGGCAGCCATGGTGGTCTCGCTGGTATGCTCGCCCCGGATTACCTCAACCAGCGGCATCCGATGGACCGGATTGAAAAAGTGCATCCCGGCCACCCGCTCCGGATGACGGGCCACTTTCTGCATTGCCGAGATCGAGAGGGCGGAGGTGTTGGATGCAAAGATACAGGATTCAGGGAGATAGTCTTCTGCTTCCTGCAGCACCTGTTGTTTGACGGTCATATTCTCCACAACGGCTTCGATCAGCAGATCAATCTTCTGGAAACCGTCATAGGAAACAGAGCCGGAGATGTGTTCGAACTTTCGCTCTTTTTCCAGGGACGAGAGCTTATGTCTGCGCACGGCTTCATCGAAGACCGATTCCGCATGTCGAAGCCCTTCCGTCACACGCTCAGGATCGATGTCTTTGAGCCGAACCGGGAAATCATTATAGGCCAATAGCTGGGCAATGCCGCCGCCCATCACCCCGGCGCCCAGCACTGCGACCTTGTCAATTGCACCGGATTCCGCATCCTCGCGGATTCCGATGCGCTGCTTGGGCCGTTCATTCAGCCGGTAGACATGGAGTAAATTCTTATGTTCGGGGGTGGTGAATAATTTCCCGAATTCCCGGGCTTCAATCTGCAGTCCCTCCTCGAGAGTGGTTGCAAGCCCGTTTTTAATCACCTCAATGGTCCGCAAGGGCGCCGGATAATGGCCCCCGGTTTTTTTCCGGACATTCTCCCGGGCTTTCCGCCAGATGAGATGTCGCCCATAGCGATTTTTCTCCAACAGGAGATTGGTGAATCCCCGCTGTTTCTTCTTTCTCGCTGCTCGGATTTTCTTTCCGCTTTTGGCGATGATCTGAATGGCGAAATCCCGGGCATATTCATCCAGCATGTTATCCGGTACTGCTTTGTCGATCAGTCCGGCCTTCAAGGACCGGTCCGCGGAATACGATTTTCCGGTCAGGATCATGTCCAGAGTGGTTTGCAGGGAGATGAGTCGCGGCAGCCGCTGCGTGCCGCCCCAGCCCGGAAACAGGCCCAGTTTAATTTCCGGGAAACCGATACTGGCGCCCTCTTGTGCGGCCAGCCGGTAATCGCAGGCCAGGATGAATTCGCCGCCGCCGCCCATGCAGTGTCCGTTTACTGCAGCAATGGTCGGAAACGGGAGATCGGCGATTTTTTGAAAGATCAGCTGACCGGTTCGCGATTTTTCAGTGGCCTCTTCGGCAGTCGAGATCTGTTCGATTTCATCCACGTTCGCGCCGGCGATAAATCCTTCCGGCTTGCCGCTGCGAAACACGGCGGCTTTGATCCCGTCCCGGTTAATCAGCTCGTGGGTGAGGTCGTCGAGGGCTTCCATGAATAACGACGTGAAGACATTGA
>DATFLS010000093.1:0-2283 GCA_035267465.1 bacterium | reverse complement strand
ATCAGCGTGCCGGCGGTGGCGTACGGCGGGGATCTCACCTTTCTGCAGATCACCTTCGGGTACATCACCGGACGGATTCTGGTGAGCATCTTCTTCCTCCCCGCCTATTATCAGGGTGAACTCTCCACCGCCTACCAGTTTCTGGGCAACAGGTTCGGTCCTTCCCTGCGGAATGTGACCAGCTCCACCTTTATGGTCACCCGCCTGCTGGCCGACGGAGTGCGCTTATTCGCCACGGCCATTCCGCTTGCGATCATCCTGCGGCTGGGCGGCGCGTTCGAAGCGCTCACCGATTTCCAGATTTACATGCTGGCTATCATCGGGATCGCCGGCATCACTATGATCTACACCTTCATCGGCGGCATCAAGGCAGTTGTCTGGATGGATGTGATGCAGATGACCGTTTATATCGGCGGCGCGCTGCTGGCGGCGGGGATTATCCTAACCGATCTCCCCGGGGGACTGGCCTCGGCCGTGGCGCTGGCAGAGAATGGAGACAAACTCGAAGTGTTCCGGTTCGGATTCGATCTGCCATTTCGCCAGTTTATCACCCAGCCCTATACCTTTTTCACTGCCATAATCGGAGGCGGGATTTTTTCCATCGCCTCCCATGGGACGGATCATCTGATCGTCCAGCGACTGCTCACCACCAAAAATCTCCGCTCCGGCCAGAGGGCCCTCATCGGCAGTGGCTTCGTGATTTTCCTGCAGTTCGCCCTCTTCCTGGGGATCGGACTCTTGTTGTACGGCTTCTATGACGGGCAAACTCCGGCTCATCTGGGGCTGGCCACCACGGACGAAGTATTCGCCAAATTCATCGTGGAACAGCTCCCCACCGGACTCGCCGGACTCATTGTCGCAGCCCTGTTCGCAGCGGCCATGAGCAGTCTGAGCTCCTCCCTGAACTCGCTGGCTTCCGCCACCACTCTGGACCTGTATAAACCTTACTGGGGACATGACAATTCACCGCAGAAAGACTTGCGTATCTCCAGGTTGATCACCATCCTCTGGGGAATTATTCTGACAGGCGCCGCCTTTTTCTTTGCCGCGCTCCAGCTGCATTCCACCGGAGAACGGCCGGCAGTGGTGGAACTGGGCCTGGGCATCGCCTCTTACACCTACGGTGGATTGCTGGGGACGTTTGTACTGGGCCTGCTCTCGAAAAAACCGCAGCGCATCGATGCCCTGATTGGCTTCTTCACCGGATTGATCACCCTCCTGTTCCTGGTGGAGGGTCCGGTGCAAGATTTACTCCCGGGAAAGGGAATTGCCATCGCCTGGCCGCTCTATACGGTTGTAGGCAGTCTGGTGGTGGTCGTTGTGGGAAATGTTTCGTATGTTATCCGGAAATTGAGAGACTGATTCAACTCTGAAACTGCTTTAGGAACGACGAATTTCACGAATTCTCACGAATGAAACAAGAAACAGGAAAGAGTAAATAGGAAAAAGTTAAGAGTAACACCAGTGGGGTGATCTTTGCGTCCTTGGCGGCCTCTGCGTTTTTACCCGACAGACTTGATAGCTGCAAAAGATCGCCTTTAGATTTTTCAGAACGAAATCAATCATGACTTTGCAGACTGCACCGTTGACCGACATCATTAATAACCAGGACCTGCTGGAAACGATAGCCCGGGAGTACGGTACGCCCGCCTATGTCTATTCTGCAGACCGGATACGGAAGAATGTCCGGGAAATCACGGAAGCCATGGATGAGCATCTGGACAATCACCGGCTGTATTACGCTATCAAGGCGAACCAGAATCCGGTGTTGTTCCGGGTAATGCAGCAGGCCCATCCCGAAATCGGGATCGATTGCTCCACTTTTGGCGAACTGAACCTGGCGGCAGATATGGGGTTGAACCGGGATAAACTGGTGTACACCGGGAATTACGAATCGTATCGGGATCTGGAATTTGCATTGGAGGTGGGGCTTCCCATTAACTTTGACGACATCACTTCCTACCGACGATGCCGGGAGCTGGAACTGCCGGAGGTGGTCTCCTTTCGGGTGAACCCCGGAACCGGGCGTGGGGCGTATCCGGGCATAACCACTGCCGGGAAAGGGGTCAAATTCGGGGTTCCCAGGGATCAGATCCGGGATGCCTATGCCCTGGCGCTGGAGGACGGCGTGGAGCGGTTCGGGATTCATACCATGGTGGGCTCGGGAATCATGGATAATGATTATTTCGCCTGGAACAGCAAGCGGCTGCTGGAGATCGCCTCCGATCTGGAGGATGCTCTGGATATCACCTTCGAGTACATCGATATGGGAGGCGGGTTTGG